>CALMFQ010000026.1 GCA_937863215.1 uncultured Pseudomonadota bacterium | reverse complement strand
GAAGCTGATCGCACTCTTGTGCGCCATGTGGCTCCAGCTCAGATACGGTGTCCATCGGCCGATGCGGTAACCGGCCAGCAGCCAGAAACCGTCCATGTCGACGATCGAGTCCTTGTCGATCCGGCGCGCGCCGTATTCCGCCTCCAGCAGCCACTGGTTGTGGTCGTAGACATAGCCCAGATTGTAGAAATCGATCTTGAGGTCGGTGTGCACGGTGTTGGCCTGCACCGTCGCGGCGTTGGTCACACCGTTGGCGACCAGTTGTGCCAATGCGGCATCGTAGGCGGACAGCGTGTCGCTTTTCACGTCGGTATTCAGCCGTGCATAGCCGATGCGTACGGTGGAGCCGTTGTATTCCGCACTGGCGTTGATCAGTTTGTTCTTGAAGCGGTAGTTGCTCTTGACTGCGCCGCTGGTGATTTCCTGCGACAGATTGCCCGCCGCCGCACCGATCTTGTACAGCACTTGCCCGGCCTCAAAACGATAGCCGACATCGCCGCCATTCAGATAGGTGATCGGATTGATCAGGTAGACTTCGCCAATCGGCCGTACCGCGGTCTGTGAATAACCCACCATGCGCGATTCGGAAATCATGAACATCGGCGCGACGATACGGCCGCCGCGCACGAACAGATCGCGGGTAACCTGGTATTTCAGGTTGGCCCATTCAAACGCCGGCTTGGTGCTGTTGTAGTCCGACATGCGTCGGGTTACGACCTGCGCGGTACCGGTCAGGCCTGGAGCAATTTGTACATCGGCCTGTGCGCCGAACACCGAATCGACTCCCGAATCGAGCTTGTTGCTCAGGCCCGCGCCCGAGGTCTGTTCGATGTTATTGCGGAAATCCGCCCCTTTGTCGCTGCTGTGCACCACGCCCAGGGTGCCGAAACCGGAGAACTTCAGCCAGTCGTTGTCGGCTGCATTGGCTCCATGGTTGACGGCCAGCATCACCATGGCAGCGATCAGTTTTTTCTGCATGCCCCATCCTCTCGCATTTATTTATTTGGCTGCGTCGGCCAGCCAAAACCGCTGCCGGCCAACCACGAGGCGTGGCCCGTTCCGGACTTGCCTCTGTTGGAGGTTTAGCCGATTTCATGCACTTTGCAAGCCGATGGCCAAAGTAGGGGGGAGATGGTCAAAAACGACTGAAAATCAAGCTGCTAGACATGAGCATCCCCTGCAGGATTGCCGCCAGGATCGTCGCGCGGATAGATGCGGCAAGGTTTGCCGGTGTGTCTGCGTGGCGCAGCAATCCGCTTGCAGCCTGTGCCGATAGCGGCAGTGCCAGCAGGCTGACGAGCGCAGCCGCCGGCAGGCGGCCGGTCGCGATCCAGATTGTACTGAGCAGATAGGCGACGATAGCGATCAGCACATAGCCCCAGCGTGCCTGCCGTGGCGCCAGACGGGCCACCCAGTGGCGCTTGCCGGCCTGCAGGTCGGCGCTGCGGTCGGGAAACTGGTTGATGTACAGCAGATTGCACACCAGCAGACTGAAGCCGGTGCCGGCATACACTGGCGACCAGGCAAACTGGTGGCGCTGAACGAAATCCATGCCGACCGGCAGCAGCAGGAAGCCTGCCGCCACGCTCAGCTCGCCCCAGCCGCGGCTGTTGAGCCTGAGCGGTGGTGCCGAATAGGCCCAGCCGATGCCGAGCCCGGCCAGCCCGATCCACAGCAGCCCGCTGCCGGATTGCAGCAACAGCCAGCTGCCGCCGGCAATCGCCAGCAGAAACAAGCACAGTGCCCAGTGCAGCGTTTGCCCGGGTGTCAGCACGCCGTTCTGGATGAAACGGCTACCGCCGGTGAACGGGAACAGCCGCCCGGTATTGGCAGCATCGGTGCCGTTCAGCGCATCGTAATAATCGTTACAGACATTGATGCCGGCGTGGGCCAGCAGGGCCAGCAACAGGCCGAGCACCGCTGTGCCGGGCTGCAGCGGAATCCGGTCATGCCAGGCGCTGGCCAGACCCAGCAGGCAGCCGATCAGCGTGACACTGAGGAATGCCGGTCGTGTCGCCAGCAGATAGCGTTTGAGCGGATTGCGCAACTGCCCGGGAGAAGGCTCCCGTGGCGCGCTATTCGATCCAGCGTCCATGTTTGACCTTGAAGCGGCTGCCACCTGTCGCCAAGGCATGGCCGGCATGGTTGGCGTGACATAGTGCGCAGGCCAGCGCATCGGCAGCATCGGCCTGCGGTGAGCCCTGCAGCGACAGCAGGCGCTGCACCATGTCCTGCACCTGCTGCTTGGCCGCCTTGCCGTGCCCGACCACGGCCTGCTTGACTTGCAACGCCGTGTATTCGGCCACCGGCAAGCGTTTCAGCACCGCTGCGGTAATCGCCGCACCGCGTGCCTGGCCGAGCAGCAGCGTCGATTGCGGATTGACGTTGACGAACACCTGCTCGATTGCCACTTGCTGCGGCTGGTACTCGTCGATGATGGCAAACAGCCCTTCGACAATGCAGTGCAGCCGTTGCGGCAATCCCTCCTTGTCCGGCGAGCGGATACAGCCGCTGGCAACATAGCGCCGCTGCTGGCCGTCGGCGTCGATCACGCCGAAACCGGTCACGCGCAGGCCGGGGTCGATGCCGAGGATACGCACTGCTGGCCGATAGTCGATTGATTCATGCGCTGTAGCATAGGTGCGGCGTTATCGGGGCGCCAACTGCGATGCGGCATCGCTGGCGTGTTGCAGCCGCTCCGGCGTGCCGACGTCGATCCACAGGCCGCTGAAATGCTCGCCCGACACTCTGCCGAGCGGTATCGCCGGCCGTAGCAGATTCGCTAGCTTCTCTTTACTGCCACGCGCCACGCCGGCGAAGAAATCCGGGCGGTAACAGCCGATACCGCTGAAGGTGTAGCGGTGGTGGCCGGATTCGGCGATTTGCCCGGCTTCGAGGCAGAAGTCGCCAGTGGGGTGGTGCGGCGGGTTGTCGATCAGCAGCAGGTGGGCGTGCGCCGGGGTGGTGTCGGTCGCCATTGCCTGCAGCACCGGCAGCGCCTTGCTGAAATCGTAGTCGGTGAAGACGTCGCCGTTGACCACCAGAAATGGCGCGTGGCCAAGCTGCGGCAGGGCCTTGGCGATGCCGCCGGCGGTTTCCAGTGCTTCGGTTTCGGCGGAGTAGCAAATCTGCGCGCCGAACTGGCGGCCATCGCCCAATGCGGCTTCGATTTGCGCGCCGAGGTGGGCGTGGTTGATCACCAGTTGCCTGAAACCGGCTTTGACCAGGCGTTCGATATGCCAGGCGATCAGCGGTTTGCCGGCCACCGGCAGCAGCGGTTTCGGCGTGTGGTCGGTCAGCGGCCGCATGCGTTCGCCGCGCCCGGCGGCAAGAATCATGGCTTTGAAGTGCATGCGTTGCGCCTTAGAACGTATAACCGACTTTGACTTCGGTGCCTTCCAGCTGGTTCAGCAGCTTCAGCAGCGGGCCGAGGGCGATGTAGCGTTCGCAGGTTTTGCGCAGGTAACGCATCACCAGCGGGATGTCTTTCAGATAACCATCCTTGCCGTCGCGGTGGCAGAGGCGGGCGAAAATACCGATCACCTTGATCTGCCGCTGCGCGCCCATCAGTTCGAAATCCTTGTAGAACTCGCTGGCGTCGGCGTGCACCGGCAGGCCGGCTTTCTTGGCGCGTTCCCAATAGCGGATCGCCATATCCAGCACTTCTTCTTCGGTCCATTCGATGTAGGCATCGCGCAGCAGCGAGACCAGATCGTAGCTGATCGGGCCGTAGACGGCGTCCTGGAAGTCGAGGATGCCGGGGTTCGGCTGGGTGATCATCAGGTTGCGCGAGTGGTAGTCGCGGTGCACATATACCTGGCCCTGCGCCAGATTGTTGGCGAGGATCGCGTCCATGCTGCTTTTCAGCCAGCCTTTTTGTTCTTCGTTGAGCTGAATGCCGAGATGTTGGTTGACGTACCAGTCTTCAAACAGGTTCATCTCGCGTTGCAACAGCGCCTGGTCGTAAGGCGGCAGCTGGTCGGCCTTGGAGGCGAGCTGGATTTTGATCAGCGCGTCGATGGCATCGCTATACAGCGCTTTCATGTTCTGCTGGTTGAGCTGGCCGAGGTAAGTGGTGTTGCCCAGATCGCTCAGCAGCAGAAAGCCGCGTTGCAGATCCTGCGCCAGCACTTCCGGCACATGCACGCCAGCGGCGTGGAACAGTTGCGCGACGTGAATGAACGGTTTGCAGTCTTCGTGCTGCGGCGGCGCATCCATGACGATGCGGGTGCTGCCGTCGGCAAAGCTGGCGCGGAAATAGCGGCGGAAGCTGGCATCGGCCGAGGCTGGGGCCAGGGTGAAAGACTGTTGCGGAAATTGTTGCTTGAGCCAGGATTCGATTTGTTGCAGGCGTTCCATGCAGGACTCTTCTGGGGCGATTGATCTTCGGGCGCAGTTGGCGCTTGTGCCGCGACAGTCGCAATACAAACGTCAACAGCCTCTGGGGTTTAACGGTAAACTGTGCGATTTTACACGTTAGCAGTCGGTCCCGTGGTTTTAGGTGCGGTTGCTGTTTGTTGCACGCCAGCGGCGAAACAAACATCGACCGGGCCTCAACTCCGTCGGATGATGGATGCGGCTGTTTCACGTGAAACAGTGACGACTAATCCGGAAAACTCCTGCCGCATGCGCCGTATTAAATTCCTTCCCCTGTTGATCGCTGCCGTATTTGCCGCTCCGGCGTTCGCCGATGATCCGGTGTATGCCGCGCGTCTGAAGCTCGATGGCGCGCTGCAGCTGCAGTTCAAACCCGGTGACGACAATGGCGCGATGTTTCTCGACGCCGATCGGGTCGAGGCGCCGGCTGCCGGCGAGCTGTTCGCTGTCGGCAAGGCGCAGCTGCGCCGCCGTGGTGTGTACGTATTCGCCGACGAGCTGCATTACTGGTCGGAAGACGAGCGCGTGCATGCCAGGGGGCACGTGCGTACCGAACGCTTCGGCAATATTGTCTGGGGCGACGAAATGAAGCTGCGGCGTGCCGATTCCACCGGCTTTGTCGATAATGCGCGCTACCAGCTCGGGCAGATGGCGGCACGCGGCAGCGCCGGCAAGATTCTGTTCGAGGGTGAAAACAAATACCGGCTGCAGGATGCGAGCTTCACCACCTGCCGGCCGGAGCAGGACGACTGGTTCATCCATACCGGCGAGCTGGAGCTGGATTACACGCGCAATGTCGGCGTGGCACGCCACAGTACCGTCGAATTCATGGGGGTGCCGATGGCGTATTCGCCATGGATGGATTTTTCGCTCAACGGCGCACGCAAGACCGGCTTTCTGCCGCCGTCGATCGGCACCACCAGCAACAGCGGCAGCGAGGTGTTGCTGCCGTTCTACTGGAACATCGCGCCGAACTACGATCTGGAAATCGCACCGCGCTTTATGGTCAAGCGCGGTGTCGCGTTCAACAATCATTTGCGCTATCTGCAGCCGTCCGCATCCGGCGAAATCCGCGCCGAGATTCTGCCCGGCGATCGTGTCACCGATACCAACCGTTACACCGGCCTGCTCGACCACCGCCAGCAGTTCAGCGACAAACTCAGCGGCACGCTGTATCTGCAGAAGGCGTCGGACGACCAGTATTTCAAGGATCTGGCCAACCGCGTCAGCGCCACCTCGCTGGTCAACCTGCCGCGTATCGGCACGCTGACCTGGGCGGAAAAGGACTGGAATATTACCGGGCGCGTCGAGCGTTACCAGACACTGCAGGACCCGCTGGCGCCGGTGATCGCGCCGTATGCGCGTGCGCCGCAAATCCTGTTCAATGGCCAGAATATCGATCGTTTGGGCAGCGAATGGCGCATGACCGGCGAATTCGTCGATTTTTCGCATCCGACGCTGACCAACGGCTGGCGCAGCACGCTCAATCCGAGCGTGGCGTTGCCGCTGCAGACCGAATATGCCTATGTGACGCCCAAGCTCGGGTACAGCTTTACCCGCTACGACATGGCTGCACCGCAGGCAGCAAGTGGCGACAAGGCAACCTATATTCGCAGCCTGCCGACGTTCAGTGTCGATAGTACGTTGTTCCTGGAACGCGACGATTCATGGCTCGGCAGTGCCTTTGTGCAAACGCTGGAGCCGCGCCTGTATTACGTCTACATCCCGTACCGCGATCAGGGCATGCTGCCGAATTTCGACAGCAGCGAAATGGATTTCAATTTCGCCCAGCTGTTCACCGAGAACCAGTTTGCCGGTAACGATCGCATCAACAACGCCAATCAGTTGACCGCCGCGATCACCTCGCGCGTGCTCGAAAGCGCCACCGGCAAGGAACGCCTGCGGCTGGCGCTGGGGCAGCGCTTTTATTTCGCCGAACAGAAAGTCACGCTGACCAACCCGGCGCGCAAGGCCAATTCGTCCGACCTGATCCTGTCGCTGGGCGGGCAGGTGGCCGACAGCCTGAATGTCGATACCAGCTGGCAGTACAACCAGACCGAATCGAACACCCAGCGCGCCAACCTCGACATCCGCTATCACCCCTCCGCCGGCAAGGCGCTGAACGCCGCGTGGCGCCTCGATCGCGGCGGCTACAAGCAGATCGATCTGTCGAGCCAGTGGCAGTTGTCGGGTAAATGGTGGGGAGTCGGGCGCTACGCCTATTCGATCAAGGACAGCAAGTCTTTGGAGACGCTCGGCGGGCTTGAATATAATGCCGGCTGCTGGATCATGCGCATGGTGGCGCAACGCTTCGTTACCGACAGCGACAAGATGTCGTCCGGTTACTTCCTGCAGCTGGAGCTGAACGATCTGGCGCGGGTTGGCGCCAACCCGCTGGAAGTGCTGTCGCGCAGCATTGCCGGCTACAGCAAGATCAATGTGCAGCGCGAACCGCTGCCAAGCGATATTTATCGCTGATTCTCACTAACGTCAACAGAACCTAAGGGACTGTATGCAACTTTCACGCATTTGCGCATTGTTGGCAGCAGCCGGCGTGTTGCTGGCGCCGGCGGGCTTCGCTGCCAACATCGTCGCCGACCGGGTGGTCGCGGTAGTCAACCGCAGCGTGATTACCCAGAACGAGCTGGCCGATCGCATCCGGACCGTGACCCACAACCTCGGTGCACAAAATGTGCCGCTGCCGCCGGCCGACGTGTTGCGCCAGCAGGTGCTGGAGCGCCTGATCAACGAAGCGGTGCAACTGCAGTACGCCACCGATACCGGCATCCGCATCGACGACGCGCAGCTGGAGCGCTCCATCGAGCGTATCGCCCAGCAGAACAACATGACGCTGCCGCAGTTTCGCGCCGCGCTGGACAAGGATGGCGTGGATTTCCGCAAGTTCCGCGAAGACATCCGCGGCGAGATTACCATGTCGCGCCTGCGTGAGCGTGAAGTGGACAGCCGTGTGATCGTCAGCGATGTCGAAGTCGATAACCTGCTGAAACAGCAGAAAGCCAAGGCAGAGGCGGAGCAGGAATTCAACCTGTCGCACGTGCTGGTGCAGGTGCCGGAAAATGCC
>CALMFQ010000025.1 GCA_937863215.1 uncultured Pseudomonadota bacterium | reverse complement strand
GATAGTTGAGTCAGCATGGGTATTCCGGGCAATAAAAAACCCGCCGGGGCGGGTGTGGGTTGTATTTATTGCGACAGAAGCGCAAACGCCTTTTTAAACTCAGCAGCCAATAGCGCGTTGCCTGTGTCGTTCGGGTGTATACCGTCAGAAGTGCTGCCAGCCAGCAGTTGTATCTGACCTGCGCCGTTATCAACGCCAGCAAGGATGGCATCGGCATCAAGCACCAACAGCCCTCGTTGTGTGGCAAGGCGCCGAGTTTCATCATTCCAATTACGACGGAGAGAATCCGAGCTATTCCATGCCTTCACGGAGTCGTTTGTCGGCAACCACGTCCAGATTAACGGTCGAACACCTTTAATCTGGCACTCTGCCAGCAGCCGGTAAAGCATCTGCCGCGACGATGTGATACCAGCGGCGGTGATAGGCGCGGTCGAGACGTTTGGCGAGCCGTTCGGAAGAACCAAAATGTCTGGCGCAAAATACTGCAAAGCATCTACACCAAAACTCATGATCTGCGACGGGGAAGCCCCAGACCAGCCACAATTTGCCCACTCAACAGCAACGCCGTTGATATCAGAAATCGCAGCGCACGCCGGCATGCCGAACCCTTCACCCTTGTAGTTGCCGCGCCCCTCTGTGATTGAATCGCCAATACCCATCACGGTGATAACGCGACCCCGCGCAGCGTACTGGATGCCGACGATTGGCGACTGTGATGTGTTTGTTGTTGAGCTAAACCCCCCCGGCGCCGTGACTTGATCTCCGGCCTGGTTGCGCATGATATGTACACGACCGGATGGGTTAGTTTCCCAGTTCGTGAACGTATCCGCGCCGTTTCCGAAAACACCAATCGTGCCAGATGTCGAAATATAGGCGCGCACAGCAATCGCCGGGAAAGTGCCACCATCGACGCGATCTAGCGAGCTAACACTAATCCAGTCAGACAGCAGAAAGCTACGCCGGAACGATGCGCCGCCGGCCGCTGGGATTGTTCCGGAGGCAGAGCCGCCAAACGTTACCGATGTCCAAGTGCCGCCAGAGTTGTTTTGATTTGATGCTGTTGACAGATCAGACAGCGGAGAAACTTTTGCAACACCAACGGTTGCCGTGCTGGTTGTGCCGTTAGCAAATATTAGGCGAACGGCGTCAAAGTGTTGAGCCGTGGTTAAAACAACGTGAAACGTTTGCTGGGCAGTGTTATCAAATGCACCCATTCGACCACCAAAAATACGTGTGCCGATATTTCCGCCTCGCGCAATCGGCCCGTATGCACCGCTGAAGCCAAGAACCTTCCCCTCCGCATCCGTCGCGAGCTGGGCCATCCGCACATTTTCAGCCGCGCCGTCGAGGTCAAACGATGCCAAGCCCAGCCCTACAAGCCGCGATTCTTCGCTACCGGATAGCGTGGTGACAAGTTGTTCAGGCAGGCCGTTCCAGGCTTTCAGCATGCGGATGGTCATGTTTGTTTTTCCTTACTGCGATTGGGTTTCTGCGGTTTCTGCGACGGTTTCTGCGACGGTTGCTTCGGCGGATACCGGCTCCGGTTCAACAGGCACAGCATCTTGCTCTGCGGATTTTTTACGCTTGGCCGGCTTTTCCTGCTCTGCCACGGGCTCCGGCGCGGATTTTTCCTGCTTCAGCACCACAGGCTCGGCCTCATCGATGTATTCAGCGGCGCGGGCCTCTTCAACCAGGTGCTTGGCGAATTCCGGCGAGGTGCGCAGCACAGTGCCGGTTTCCAGCGTGCCGTATTGATGCGTGATGGCTGTGGTGATGATGCGGACTTGAACTTGATCCATGGATATCTCCATGCCACCGGGCCACACGGGCCCGGTTGGCGGTTACGGGTTAGGCCGGGGTCAGGTCGCCACCACGGATCGATGCCGGACGGGAAACTGCCAGAGCCAGGCGGCGGGTGGCGCGAATGGTGACCAATTGTTTCTGGAAGTTGTCGCCATCGCTGTCGCTCAACTCGATCACCACACCCTCGCGGTTGTAAGCGGTAGCGGCCATGTCATAGGCGCCCACCTGGAAGGTGTCGGCAGTCACGGCATTGCACTGCACCACCGGCAAGCCAAACAGCACGGCCGGCGCATCGCTGCCCGGATCACCCAGCAGGTAACGGCCTTGGCCATCCTTGGTCAAACGCATGGTCCACCAGTCTGCCGGGTTGAGCAGGATGGCATTGGCCGGGTAATCAGCGGCGATACAGTCGCCGATGACTTTACCGATCAGATCGAAGCGGTTGGTGGCACTCAAACCGGCCGCAGTCAACGCGGCGGCGGTGTAGCCGTGCGCGGTGTAGTTGCCAGATTTGGTAAGGCCACCCAGATTCGGCGTGGTGCCATTGCCGGCATAGAGCTGGTTTTCTACGCGCAGATCAACACCGTAACGCATGCGGGTGTTGATGTAGGCAGCCAGCGCAGCGTTATCAGCAGCCAGCTGGCGGCTGATCTTGATGAAGTGGCCAACACTCTGCACCGGCACATTGTCCAGCGTGAAGGTGATGCTGGATTCCGGCAGCGCGCCAGCTTCTGCCGTTTCTGCTGCTGCGTTGGTAAACACGTTTTCGCGGGTGTATTCGATTGCGTTGCTGCTGGTTGGCAACGAGCCCAGCACCTGCTCCAGACGCAACTGACGGAACGCGCCACCCACCACACCCGGCTTGCGATCCGGCGCAACGGTGGTGTCGCTGGTGACCAAGGTGTTTTTTACCTCGAAGCCAACCGAGCCAAACTGCGCATTGCCGGCCAGCGCCTGCACGCGGGATTTATAGGCATCAGCCTTGGTAAATTGCTGACCCCAGCTTTCGCTTTTACTGTCGGCCTCGCCATCATTCTGCTGACTACCGCGCTGCTCCAGCTGCAGCAGGCGGTCTGCCATTTCACGCTGTTGAATGCCCAGGTTATCAATAGCGGTTTTGGTATCGGCGGCGATTTTGCCGTTGGCTGCGATTTCGGCATTGGCCTTTTCGCTGAACAGCTGCATGTTCTTTTCGATGGTGTCCAGCTGCTTGCCGATCTGCTCGATATTACCGATGCCCAACAACATGCCGGCGCCAGCCAGGTGATGCATATCAATGATTGGCATGCCTGCCATGGCGAAACCAGCGAATACTGCCAGCACGGCGGCAATGGCCCAACGGATGTGATTTTGTTTCATAACCTGCTCCTGTGAGAAAAAATGGGCAACAAAAAACCCGCCGCAGCGGGCTTGATGTAGGGGTGGCTCGGCCTCAGCCGTTAAGCGATGCGGGCACCTTGAACCGGGCAAGCCGGTCGGCCAGTTCCTGCGCTGCTTTCGCCTCGATATTTGCGCCAGGCTCCCCCGTGGCGAAAATCTGCTTGGCGCGACAGACCAGCGCTTCGGCCTGCCCTTTACTGAGGCCGCCTGCATCCCGCAGGAAGCGCTCGAAATCACGGATTGTTTCCAGTTCGCCGATGGCGGATTCCAGCTCGGCATGCTTGACGCTACCCAGATCGATACGGGCGGCGCTGTCCGCCGGGAATACCACCGGTGACACCTCAACCAGGCTGGACCATTTGCGGATGATGCGGCCACCATCGGCGCCTTCTTCCCAGTCGCCTTTTTTCAGATAGCCGCCAATGCTAAGGCCATCGAGCGTGCCGTGTTTGAGAGCGGCATGTACGTCTGCCGCCTTGCTCAATCCGTGCGTCAACTCGCCCTCAACATACAGCCCGTGATCGTCTTCGCTAGCCTTGAGCCATTTGCCAATCGGGAATGACCAGTCGTGGCCGTAAAACATTTTTGGCTTGCCGTTGTTGCGCAGCGTGGATTCGAACGCGCCGCGCAGCAGAGTGTCGCCATAGCTATCGACACCCCCGAACACACTGGCGTAGCCGGCGAATTTGCCGCCCTCACCTTCCAGCTTGATCTGGCAATCACTGAGCGATAGCGTTTTCTTGAGCAGCATTGCCGCCTCCTGTTGGCCTGATATTGCCGAGCATATGCAGCGGCGCGAGGTTGGTTTGCGCCGTCAGCTGGTCTGCCCCGCCGATTGGCGGGTCGTTTTCGAGCTGGCGGCATTCGTTGCGGGTTTTCAGGCCGTTTTGCACGGCCTTGGCATAAATTTCGATGCGGTCTTTGAGGCTGGCGCGCAACAGGGCATCAAGGCTGAATTCAGCACTCATCAACCGTGCCCGCTGGGCCGGCGTGAGCACTCGCTTGGCAATCGCTTGCTGCAGGTTAACCACGGCCGGGCCGATGATGAGTTTGTGAAAACCGTCGATCAGCTGCTCGATGCCACTACCCCAGGCGGTGACGTTGCTATGCCCGACCAGCACCGGCGGCACGCCGAACCAGCGGCATATTTCTTCAACCGTGAAGCGGCGGGTTTCCAGCAGCTGCTGGTCTGCCGGGCTGAGGTTGATCTGCTGGTATTTCATGTCGGCTTCGAGCACGAACAGCCGGTTGGCGCCGCCTTCGGCCATGTCGATGAAATTGGCGCGGATGGCATCGCGCTGGGCCTTGTTGAGCACCTTGTCGAGCATCAGCACACCACTGGGCTTGCCGTGACTGGCAAACAGGCTGCTGGCGGCGCCCTGCGCGTTGGCCGCTTCGGTGGTGCTGCTGCGCATGTAGTCGAGCCGATCCAGCCCGGTGGTGCCGTTGCCCATGCCCTTGATGTGCAGCACGCTGGCGGCATCAAGCACGGCCATATTGCCGCCGAGCTGGTATTTGTAGACCAGCGAGCCGTCATCGAGCATCCACGGCTCGATCTGGTCGGACGACATGGGCCAGAGCGCGATCACTTCGCCGGCGGCGTTGCGGTCGAGCCGGGCATAGGCGTTGCCGCGCAGCAGCAGGTTGAGCAGCATTGCCGTCCAGAATTCCATCGGCGTCATACGGCCGTTGGGGCTGTCGTGCAGCACTTGCCACAGCAGCGTGCCGCGTGCCAGCTTGCGCTGGCCGTTGCCGTCGCTGCTGTAGACAAACAGCGGCAAGCTGGCAATAACGTTGGCGATGAGGCTAACGCAGCTCCAGACGGTGGATAGCTGCAGTGCGCCATCCGGCGCGAGGCCGACGCTGCCGGCAATCAGCGATCCGCTGGGGCGGTTGATCTGCTGGCCGCGCTGCTCTCCAAGCGCGCCGCCAAAACCGAACCAGCCGGCGAGTGTGGAAAACAGTCGGTTCATTGATCAACCTGATAGAGGTGCGTTGATAAAGTCGTCAATCGGCGGGTCTTCCACATACACCACAGCCCGGCTCAATGCCATGACAGTGGCGACAATCGGGTCGATGCGGCCGTTTTCCTTGCTGCGTTTTTTGTCGGGCCGGAAGTTGTCGTTGCTGTCGAACAGCAGCGCAACATTGCCGGCACACCAGCGCAGCAACGGGTTGGCGTTGTGGCGCAGGCGGTTGGCGTAAACCAGCTCTTCCAGCTTTTTGCTACCGGGATACATGCCGCCGGTGTTCTGCGGGATTTCTACCAGCGGCACATCGGCTGCAGTCAGCTCGTTGGCCAGCTGCAGGGCGTTCCACTTGTCGAAGCCGAGTTCGCGCAGGTCATAATCCTGCATGGCCTGCAGGATGGCGGCCTTGACCGGGGCATAGTCGGTGACGTCGCCTTCGGTGACGGTCAGCCAGCCTTGTTTTGCCCATTTGCTGTAAGGGGCGGCGTCGTCAGCCTGGTTGTCCACTTTGGCTTGCGGGCACCAGGCCCAAACCAACTCGTACCACTCGCCACCGGGTTCGTCTGGTGGAAACACAAGCGAAAAGGCAGTGAGGTCACGCGTGCTAGCAAGATCGAGTCCAGCGTAGCAGGTTCGGCCGAGCAGCATGGCTGGGTCAAATTTCTTACCTCCCTTGTCCCACACGGACAGATCAAACCAGCCATCGGCGGTGTTGACCCAGCGGTTTAAATCCTTGGTCAGAAAATTGACCATTGCTGACGGCAGCGCGGCGGCCTTTTTCGCCTGCGCACGCATGTATTCGAGCGTTTTCGACAACCCGAGGCCGGGGTTGGCTTTGGGCCAGACCCGTTCGTCGAGCGGGTCGTCGCCTTCGTCCAGCGTATAGATGTAGCCGAAATAGCTGTCGTCTTGCCGGCGGCCTTCGAGCAGCGAAATCAGGTAATTGCGCTGGTCGACGCAGATGCCGTCGAGCACGTATCCGGCGGTGGTGATGGCCGACAGCAGCGGCTGCAGCCGAGCGCCCATCGCGGATATCATCACGTCCCACACGTCGCTAGATTTTTGAGCATGTAATTCATCGAACAAAATCGCGTGCGGGTTCAGGCCATCCAGGTTGTCGGCATTGGCCGGCAACGGGCGGAATACTGCGCTGTCGTAGCTGATCTTTTCCTGATTTGCACCGTGATGGATCGCGAATGATCGAGCCACACCCGGCGAGCGCTTTGCCCAGCGCTTGAAGTTGTCAAATGCGGGCTTGAACACGGACATGGCCTGTTCGCGTGTGGTGGCGACGGCGTAAACTTCTGCACCGGGCTCGCCATCAGCCAGAAACAGGTAGGCGCCCTGCGGGCCTTTCCATGTGCTTTTCCCGTTTTTGCGGGCAACTTCTTCGTAGCCGGTGGAAAACCGGCGCAAGCCATTTTCACGCCGCCAGCCGTACAGCACGGCAGTCCAGAACAATTGCCACGGATCGAGCAGGATTGGCTGCCCGGCCAGGTGGCCTTTGATGTGGACGAAAAACTTCTGGATAAAGTTGATGCAGTGCCAGGCGTGGTCTGGGCTGAACCACAAGCCGCGCTTATGGCCTTCTCTCAGATCCTCATAATGGCGCTTGACCGCCAGAAACACGTATTTGCCAACGACAATGTCGCCACGCAGCACTGGCAGGCCGTACTGCTCATCCCATGGATGCAGCTGCTGCGGCGTTAAGCGCGCAAGTTGCTTGGGCGTGCAGCGGTGGCTTGATTTACCAGATCGCCGAACAGGTCGTCTTGCTGCGGTCCGCCCAGCGTTTTGCTCTGCTTCAGACGCGCCTCGACCAGCGACAACGCTGTCAGGCAGTTGTCCGGGAGCATCTTGCATAGGCTTTCGCGAGCGCGTTTTTCGTTGTGGCTGTGCTGGTGCTCGTAAGGCACACCTTTTTTCGATGTGCCGTAACGGCCTTCATCAATACACAGCTTCATGGCCTCGCACCACTCCAAATAAGTGTGCACGGCCATCAAAATAGAAACGCCAGCGGATGTGATATCAACGCTGGCGTCAGTCAGGCTTTGGCAGATGTATTCCCACACCCGGCGGCCCTGAGTGCTGAGATTGGCACCAGGAGGCGGAGAGAGCAGCGGCTTTCCTCCAGTCGGCGGACCACCACCAGAACCAGAACCGCCCGGAAACATCACCAGATTTTTGTTTTCCGTAGTCATAGCGCCATTTGCACGAACGGCGTGGCGAAAATCGACAAACGACCGATGCCAATGCATCTATGGCCATTTCTATCGATACCCTCCCCCCATTCCCAAAACACTCCCCAAAAAAATGCTGC
>CALMFQ010000024.1 GCA_937863215.1 uncultured Pseudomonadota bacterium | reverse complement strand
GTAACCTCAGACCTGCCGTGAACCACGCTCAAGACCTCTCCATGTGGAGCCTGATTGCCAACGCCAGCGTTGTCGTGCAGCTGGTGATGTTGCTGTTGCTGGCTGCTTCGTTCGTTTCCTGGTGGCATATTTTCACCAAGGTTTTCAGCATCAAGAAAGCCGTGCAGACCACGCTGGCATTCGAAAGCCGCTTCTGGAGCGGCAGCGATCTGGCCAAGCTGTACGACGACGTTTCCGGCCGCGGCGGGATAGCGCTGGAGCGGATTTTCGAAGCCGGCTTTGCCGAATACCTGAAACAGCACCGCCAGCCGAATGCCGATCACGGCATGGTGATGGAAAGCACGCGCCGGGCGATGAAAGCCGCGTCGCAGCGTGAGCTGGATCAGCTCGACGCACATCTGGCGTTTCTCGCCACGGTCGGCTCGGTCAGCCCTTACGTCGGCCTGTTCGGCACCGTGTGGGGCATCATGAATTCGTTCCGCGCGCTCGGCAACGTCGGCCAGGCCACGCTGGCGCACGTGGCGCCGGGCATTGCCGAGGCGCTGGTAGCCACGGCCATCGGCCTGTTCGCGGCGATTCCGGCGGTAATTGCTTACAACCGCTTTGCCAGCGACATCGACCGGCTGTCGGGCCGCTTCGATACCTTCGTCGAGGAATTCTCCAACATTCTGCAACGCCAGGGAGCACACTGATGCGTGGCAAACGGCGCGCCATGGCACAGATGAACGTGGTGCCGTACATCGACGTGATGCTGGTGTTGCTGGTGATCTTCATGGTCGCCGCGCCGATGATGCAGCCGGGCGTGGTCAACCTGCCGCAGGTCGGCAAGGCCGAGACTGCACCGGCCAGCCCGCTGGAAATCACCATCAGCGCCAGCGGCGACTACAGCCTGCGCGATCCGCAGGGCAAAAGTACCGAGCACAAGCTGGAACTGGCCGAGCTGATCGACAAGGTGAAACAGAAACTGGCCGGCCAGAACGACCGGCCAGTGGTCATTTCCGCCGATAAAGCGGTACGTTACGAGAAAGTGCTGCAGGTGATGGACAAACTGCAGCGCGAGCAGGTGGCACGCGTCGGCCTGCTGGTGAAGCCGCAGGGCAAATGATCAACGTCGCCCTGCAGCCGGCGGAACGCGGCGAACGACGTGGGCTGGCGCTGCTGCTGGCGGCGGCCATGCACGTGGCGCTGCTGCTGTTGCTGATTT
>CALMFQ010000023.1 GCA_937863215.1 uncultured Pseudomonadota bacterium | reverse complement strand
CGGCACTGACCCGTCTGCTGACATTGCGCGCACGTCAGCAACTGCGCTTGGGCAAACCTGAAGTCGCCGACACCTGGCGCGAAATCGGCGTACTCGCGGCCACCCTCAACGATCCGCACCTGCAGGCGGAAGTCTACGCCGCCAAGGCCGGCTATCTGGCCGCACGCGGCCTGCAGCAGGAAGCGCTGGAGCGCTCGATCCAGGCTTGGCGCGTGTTCGAACAGAATCGCGATAGTTCCCGCCTGCCCGGCCTGCTGGCACAGATTGCCGGCATCCAGATCGAACTGGGCGAACTCGACGATGCGTTTTATTACCTCGGTCAGGCACGCGACCTGATCCGCAACACCGACAACCCTTACATCAATGCACAAATCGAATACCTGACCGGCATCGCGCTGCGCAAACAGGGCGCGCTGGGCAGCGCCACGCGCAGCCTGACCGCGGCGTTGCAGTTTGGCGCCCGCGCCGGGCTGCAAATACAAAATGCGCGCGTAGCCTACGAACTGGGCCAGGTCGGCCTGGCGCAGGGCAAACTGGAGGAAGCGGAGGCCTATCTGCTCGACGCGGCGCAAGCCAGCCACAGCTCCAGCGATCTGGCATTCCGGCTGCAATGCGAACTGGCGCTGGCCGACCTGCGTACGCGCCAACATCAGCCGCTGGCTCTGAAACACCTCGACAACGCCGCGCAATATGCAACCCAGCTCGATTCGCCGGCCCGCCAGGCCGATTATGAAGACCAGGCGGCAACGACCCGCGCCGAATTCGGCCAGATGAGCGAGGCCTACCGACATGCGCGCAATTACGCCAATCTGGCGAAGAAAATCGCCGCGGCACAGACCAGTGCCGCACTATCCGAGCTGCAAACGCAATTCCAGGGCGAACGCAAGGAAGCAGAAAACAAGCTGCTGCGCAATCAACGCACGCTGCAGCAACTGCAACTGCAACAGCAGCAATACGAACGGCAGAAACTGATACTGGCGCTGCTGCTGGCCCTGACACTGACCAGCACCATCGGCGTCGCACTGTTCCTGGTATTCCGCCAGCGCCAGCGGCTGCATGTCCTGGCGATGAAGGACGAGCTGACCGGCGCATCCAACCGGCGCAGCATTCTTGCCTACGCCAACCAGCACCTGCAGCGGCTGCGGCGCAAGGACAGCACACTGATGATCGCGGTGCTGGATCTGGATCACTTCAAGCAGATCAACGACAACTACGGCCATAACGTCGGCGATCTGGTACTGCGCGCGTTCGCCAACGCCCTGACGCCGCAATTGCGCGGCGGCGACCGCCTTGGCCGTATCGGCGGCGAAGAATGGCTGCTGGTACTGCCGGGGCTGCGCCCGGAAATCGTCCCGACGCTGTTCCAGCGCCTGCAGGAAACCGTGCACGCGATTCGTGTCGCCGGGCTGCCGGAACAGCGCACAGTCACTTTCAGCATGGGCATCACCATGGCCAGCGCCCGCGACGACAGCATCGAAACCACTATCCAGCGCGCCGACCAGGCCCTGTATCTGGCGAAACACGAAGGGCGCGACTGTGTGCGCATGCTATGGCGCCAGTCGGAGCCGGGCGCACAGGCACAAGAGCCATCCCCGGCCGCCTGAAAAGCCCGGCCGGATCGACTACGATGGAATTCCCCTTGTCGCGAAAGCCTGCCCATGTTGTTGCGTAAATTCATGCACGGTTTTGCGCTGTGCCTCGCTGTTGCCACACCGGCGGCGATTGCGGCAGACCGCATCGTGGTCGGCAATGTAGCGCCGCTGACCGGCGTGATCGCCGATCTGGGCAAAGAGGCAGTCGAATCGCAAAAAGCCTGTTTCGACGCAATCAACGCCCGTGGCGGCATTCGTGGCCGCAAAATCGAAGTGAAAGTCCGTGACGACGGCTTTGACGCCGAACGCTACGTCAACGCAGCAACCGAATTGATGGAAAAAGACAAGGTAGTAGCGCTGATCGGCGGCGGCGGCACGCTCGGCATCGACCTGCTGCTCAAGCGCGGATTGCTGGAAAAATACCAGACACCGGTCATCGGCCCGATTTCCGGCGCGCTGGCGATCCGCTATCCGTTCAACCCGTACATTTTCCACATCCGCGCCAGCTATCCGGACGAGATCAACAAGATGATGGATCAGCTGGAAATCAACGGCCGCAGCCG
>CALMFQ010000022.1 GCA_937863215.1 uncultured Pseudomonadota bacterium | reverse complement strand
GCGTTATAGCTTAAACTCGATATTTTTCTGTCTTGACGACGGGGGCCACTTTACTCGGCCTTGAGATCCTTGATCAGCGCTGCAGCGAGACTGCAATCGGCGGTGGTGCCGCAGGCCAGCAGAATACGTACCGGCATGCCATGTGCGTTGACCGCCACGTGGAGCTTGCTATTCCGCCCCCTTTTGTGACGCCCAATCGCTTGATTGCCTCTCCGTCCCCCCGGTGTTTGTCAACGTAGTTGTCGCGTCAACCTGATTTAAGTCATTGCCTCGATCCGCGATGGATTGAGGCTCACGGAGCCCATTGGCTGCCAATTACGTGTATGCCGCGACCATCGCTCGGGATGTCGCCTGCGAGCTTCCAGATACAACGCGTGGCGTTGCTTCAGAATGTCGGCGTCTTTTCCCGCATGACGCTCATTGGGGGTCACGAATCGAATCCGGCTATGCCGATGTTCGTCGTTGTACCAGTCAATGAATTGCATCACCCACCTGCGCGCCGAATCCAGGCTGTCGAATCCGTCAACGGGCCATTGCGGGCAGTATTTCAGCGTCCGGAACAACGCCTCCGAATAAGGGTTGTCATTGCTGACCCGTGGCCGGCCGCGCGAGGGGGTGACGCCCAGTTCATACATCTTGCTGAGCAGCGTCGACGATTTCATCGGCGCGCCATTGTCCGAGTGCAGCACCAACGGAGTGTGCGAGCACGATTCCTGCTGCACGGCCCGTTGCAGCAGGCCCGCCGCCATGGCGCCACACTCTTGCTCGTAGACTTCCCAGCCTACCGCCTTGCGGCTGTAGATGTCCTCGATCAGGTAAAGGTAGTAATACTTCCCCCTGACCGGCGACGGCAGATAGGTGATGTCCCAGCTCCAGACCTGCCGGGCGGCTGTCGCGACATGCGTGGTCGGCGCGACATGTCGCCGCGGGGGATGGCTACGTCCACGGCGATGCTGCTGGTCGGCGTTCCGCAACACCCGGTAGAACGTGGATTCCGAGGCCAGATAACAACCACGATCTGCCAGCCGCGGCACAATCTGGCTCGGCGGCAGGCTGGCAAACTCGCTACTGTTGCACACGCTCAATATTCCGGCACGCTCTTGCTCCGTCAAGGCATTGGCTGGGCTGGGCCTGACGGTGGTCGTTCGGGCATCCGCCTCTATTTCCTCCCCACCGGTCCAACGCTGGATAGTGCGCAGGGATACGCCCAATTCACTACACGCCTTTGCCTTGCGCGCGCCGCCCGCAACTGCCTCCTCAAACCAGCTGACGAATTTCTGCCTATCCGGCAACGAGGTCATGCTTCCTCGTCGTCGCCGCTCCAGTAGGCATTCAATTTTTTTCTGAGCACCAGCAACGCTGCGGTTTCGGCCAGGGCTTTCTCTTTCCGCTGGAGCTCCCGTTCCAGTTCCCGGATACGCTTCTGATCGGCTTTGGCCTGTAATTTCTCGGCTTGCCGGCGTTCTCTGCTGGACTGCTGGCCATCCAGGCAGGCTTGCCGCCAGTCCCGAACCTGATCGACATACAACCCTTTGCGACGGCAATACTCGCTCAACTCAATCTCGGATAGCGCAGCCGTCTCGATTACTACCGCCAACTTGGCGTCGGCCGACCAATCATCCGGCACATTCTTGTCTCCAGGCACGGGCACTCCGTGGGCTTTGGCTTGATTCCGCCAATTGTACAGCGTCGGCTCTGAAACCCCTTCTTCCCGGGACAATGCCGCCACCGACATGTTGTGGCACTGCCGCGAAAATAAGCCCCAATCAGCGCAGCACCACGGTATAATTGGCGA
>CALMFQ010000021.1 GCA_937863215.1 uncultured Pseudomonadota bacterium | reverse complement strand
TGTCCAAATCGCGCGAGCTGGGCATGCAGACCTTCGACCAGGCCTTGTTCGATATTTACGAATCCGGCCGCATCAGCTACGAGGATGCGTTGCGCAATGCCGATTCGGTCAACGATTTGCGCCTGAAGATCAAGCTCGATTCGAAAGATTCGAAGAACCGCGATGTCATGGAAGGCATCGATCACCTCGATATCCTCTAAGCGTTCGTGTCTCCCTTCCGGTTGCGTGCCGACTGCCGCGCGGCCTATCTGCTGCGTGTGCTGTCCGACCTTGAATCCGGCACGGCACGCCAGACCTGGTTTCTGGCGCTGGCACGTGCCGCCGACCGGCGGCTGCTGGAATTTCTCGATACCCGCCCGGCGCCGCTGCTGAGCGATCGACTGCTGGCACGCCTGCTGCCGGCCCTGTCGCCGGTGTGGCGCTGGCTATTGTTGTATCGGCTGCGGGTGCCGGGCCTGCTGCCGTACCGGCTTGCTGCGTCCCAGCCATTGCCGCCGGCGCTGGCCCGCCATTGGCCGCGCACTGACGTTGCGCTGCTGGCGGCGGCGTTCGACGGCCTGTGGATCAATCTGTGCCTGCTTGCGGCCATGGCCGGCGTCAGTCACGGCGGTGGGTTGCCGCTGGTGGTCGGCATTGCCTGCATGGCGTTCGGCGGAGTCTTCGTCGCGCTGCGCTGCCTGTTTCACAGCACCGCAGCGCTGGCACGGCAGAATCTGCTGCTCGACGAACCACTCGAATGGTCGGCGCAGGAGGAGGAGGCCAGTGGCGATCTGCCGGAGTGGCTGCAGCATATCGGTATCGACGCCGCACAGGCGCCAGTACTGGCAGCGCAGCTGCTGGCCGATCCGGATCGCCATCTCGAACCGGCCTTGTGCCGGCGCATGGGGCTGGTGCCGGCGCCGCGCGTGCGGCCATTTCACCGCGCCAGTGCGATGTTGCTGGCGTTTGCCGCCGCTGCATTGCTGCCGATGCTGCCGTTTGTCTGGCTGCCGCCGCGCTACCGCCTGTTTGCCATGCTGCTGGCCGGAATGGCTGCACTGGCGGCAATCGGCTGGCGCCGCGCGCAGCTCGACAGGGCACCGCCAGCTGAAGCGGCTGCGCGCAGCGCCATTATCGGCGGCGCCAGTGCCGGCCTGGCATTTGCCGCCGGCTGGGGGCTGAGCTGGTTGTTCAATCTCTGAACGGTGACTGGCAAAAACAGCCGAACACCTTTACCCTGCATGAATTGCATGCTTGCAGCGAGGACCAAATGGCAGAAGACAGCAAACGTAAACGTAGCTCACCCAATCGGAAAACCCCGTCCAGCAAGGCCAGGGCTGTGGCAAAACCCGCTCCGGAGGCGCCGCCGGAATCCGAACCGGTGCGGCCGCTGCGCACGCTGAAGCGCCTGCCGCCAAAGCCGCAGGACGATGAGCCGTCGCTGCTGAGCAAGCTGATGGACCTGCCGGGCTCAATGGCCGGCTCGGCACTCAATTTCGTGGTGAAAAAGACCGAGCTACCATTGCGCGTCGGTAAATCGCTGCTGCTGAAACCGGATCAGGCCGAGGTGCTGGAAAAGGCCGGCAAGACTTTCCGCGAATTGCGCGAAGTAGCCGGTATTACGCTGGAAGAGCTGGCGCAGGAAGTGAACCTGAAAGACCAGTCGCTGCTGGAAGCGGTAGAAAATGGCACGGCGACACTGTCGTTCGAGCTGATCGTGCGCCTCGCATCGGTGCTGGCGCGCCACGATCCGGTGCCGGTGGCGCTGAAGCTGGTGCGCTGCTATTACCCCGATCTGGGAGCAATGCTGGACGACTGGGGCGTGGGGCGCTGGATTCTGCATTTCGAGCGCGAGCGCGAATTCATCAATATCTACCGCCGCCACGATGCAGTGCGCAATCTCTCCGACGAGGGCTACAACAAGGTGCTGGAATTCACCAGATCGGCGTTCGAAATGGCCTTGCATTTCGTTGCCGGGGAAGAATCGGTGCCGGACAAGATCGTCGATCCGGACCAGGCCGCAGCCAAACCGGCCCAGCCCAAGTCTGCCGCCAGAGCGCAGGCCGCAGCGGCGAAGCCTGCAACGCGCAAAACGCCCGCCGCCGGAGCAAAACCGGCTGCCGGCGAAGAAGAACCCGTCTGAACCTGGATGCAGCCGTACGGACCGGGGTTCCCGGCTGCAGCAGCGCTGCGCGACCAGCGCCTAAATCCACTTGCGGCGCCAGAAAATGACGCCCATCACCGCTGCAATCAATGCCATCACTCCGAGCACGCCGTAATAACCCCAGTACCAGTCGAGTTCCGGCATGTGCTTGAAATTCATGCCGTAAATGCTGGATATCAGTGTCAGTGGCATGAAAATGGTGGTGATCACCGTCAGCACGCGCATTTCCTGATTCAGCCGGTGTGACATCGCCGACATGTAAATATCGAGCATGCCGCTGATCAGGTCGCGGATCATTTCCACCGATTCGATCACGTGCACGGTGTGGTCGTAGACATCGCGCAGGTACACCAGCGTTTCCTGGCGGAACAGACTGGCCTCGCCGTGCTGCAGCATATTCAGCACTTCGCGCAGCGGCCACAGTGCACGGCGAATCACCATGGTGTCCATCTTCAGTGCGTGGATGCTGGCCAGCGCTTTTACCTGCGGCTTTTCCAGTAACTCGCTTTCCAGTTGTTCGGTGCGCTCCGACAGGTGCTCCAGTACGACGAAATAGTGATCGACGATGGCGTCGAGCAGCGAATAGCACAGGTAATCGGCGCCGAATTTGCGCACCAGCCCCTTGTTGGCCTGCAGGCGTTCGCGTAATGCCTGAAACTTGCCGGTCGGCCGTTCCTGAAAGCTGAGCACGAAGTTGTGGCCGACCACCAGGCTGATCTGGTCGCT
>CALMFQ010000020.1 GCA_937863215.1 uncultured Pseudomonadota bacterium | reverse complement strand
GCAGATCAGCATGCAGTCGATGATGAACAAAGACGAAGCCGGCTCCGCTGCGGTTGATTACCTGCGCCTGCTGGGCCACCTGGTATTCGGCTACTTCTGGGCACAAATGGTCAAGGTATCGCTGGCCAAGGTCAACGGCGACGACGCCAAGTTCTACAAGTCGAAGATTGCTACTGCACGCTTCTACTTCGCGCGTCTGTTCACCGAAACCGCAACCCTGAAGCTGAACCTGAAGTCGGGTGCCAAAGCGGTGATGGAAATCGAAGAAGACGCATTCGTGTTCTGATTCGACTGACTGCCGCACAGTCAAAAACGCCCACGGCTTGCCGTGGGCGTTTTGTTTGCTGCAACCCGTTACCAGAGTTCGATGCTGCCATCCCCGACTTCGAGATTGGTGCTGGCATTGCCTGGCAGATTTGCCGTAGAGCCTCCCAGAAATACGCCCAGCGCTTTGTCCTCGTGCTGGATATGCTCAAGCAGCCATTTACGCACAAATCTTGCCAGCTCCAGCGCAATATCCTGCCCTTGTTGCAGCCGGGTGCCGAATTCTTCGACATCGCGCAGAAGCTGGGTGTGCTGGCGCAAATGTTCCGTGCTTTGCGGATAGCCGCGCTCGGCCATCAGCGTGGCCTCGTGCTTGAAGTGGTATGAGGTGTAATCGACCAGGTCTTTATACACGCCCGCCACGATTTTCTGGTTGTCGATGTTCTTCTGGTGCGAAAGCCCGGCCAGACGGTTGCCAATGGCAAACAGGAGCTTGTGTTGTTCGTCGATCGATTCGACGCCAACCGACAATTGATCGGTCCAGACCGTCAATCCCAATTCGACCGGTAGTTCCGAGGCCGGTGCCGAGCCGTAACGTCGTGCAACATCCGACAGTGCGCTCGAATACTTGTCGGCTCTTCCCGCAATTTGCAAGGTTTCGTCGATCATGCTGACAGCGGCGCTGGAGATCAGCTGGGCCTGTTTGAGAATGCTGACCACCTGCTCGACATTCAGCACCTGAGTCTGGACCAGGGTCGATAACTGCTCCATTTTGGTTACGGTGACATGCGACGAATCGCAGAACTGGCGCAGCAGAGCCTGGGTGTTGTCCGTGGTGTCGATGCTTTGCCGTACCAGCGGGACGGTCGTTTCCATGCTTTTCACCGCTTGGGCGATTTCGACCTGGATCTGTTCCACCAGCGCATCGATCGAGCCGGTCGATTGCGCTGTCCGTGTCGCCAGCGAGCGCACTTCGTCGGCAACGACCGCAAACCCCCTGCCTGCCTCGCCGGCGCGGGCGGCCTCGATAGCCGCATTCAGGGCCAGCAAGTTGGTCTGGTCGGCAATATCCTTGATCGACTGGACGATTCCGCCAATTTCCTGCGCCCGGATTACCAGTGTGTGTATTGTGCGCGCCGAGTTTTCCAGCGTGGTCGAGATGGATTGAATGCTGTTGCTGGTTGCCGCGATGCTCTCCTGACCCTGCGCCGTCTGGTTGGCAATGATGTGCGCGTACTTGCCGGTTTCACTGGCAATATCGGCGATGCTTTGCATGTCCTGCTGCAAATTCTGGGCTGACTGCAGTACTTCATCGTCTGCGGTAACCTGCATTGACAAACGCGCACTCATATTGGCGGCATCGCCGACCAGCGCGGTCATTTCCTTCGACAGCATCGACGAGTTGTAGATATTGGCGCTGATGATCTGCTCCAGCCCCTGGCGCATGTTTTCCAGCGAGCGCATGATGCTTTCGCCGGCATCGATGGCCAGGGGAATGCGCGTTTTCAAGTCGCCGGACGCGATCCGCCGTGCCGCAGCCGATGCTTCTTCCACATCGCCTCCCAGCTGGCCGATTACCCAGCGTCGCAGCATGAAAGCGCTGAAAATCACCAGAGCCGCGGCCAGACCGATACAGGGCAGCAGCGTGCGGGCGGCAACCCAGAATTCCGCCTCGACATCGTCGGTATACACGCCGGTTCCCAATACCCATCCCCACGGCCGATAGCTTTTGACATAGGACAGCTTGGGGTAATCGTCGCTGGAAACGCCATTTCCGCGTGGCTTGGGCCAGTAATATTCGACAAAACCCTGACCTGCCTGGCTGACCGTCTGGTTCATCGCAATAAACAGGTTGCGGTTTGCAAATGTTTCGGTCTGCCCGGTCGCCGGGTTTTGGGTATGGAAAGCCTTGTTGAATCTGCTGTCGCCGAGCGGCGTATTGTCGAGCGATGGCATGGTCGGATGCATGATCATGCGCGGCCACGGAGATTCCATATTGTGTATCCAGACATAATTGCCACCGAGATAACGCATGCCTTTCAGCATCTGCATGGCATTGCTCTGGGCCTCGGCCCGGCTGATGCTGCCGGCCAGCTCTTGCTGGTGAAAGCGATCGACGATGCTGCTTGCGGATTCGACCACTGCCATCATCTGCGTTTTTCTGGCGCCGATAAGGCTGTCATGCAGAAAGTACAAGGCCACCGACGACAGTAATGCCAGACCGGCGAGAGTGGCGGAAAAAACCAGCAATAATCGTCCGCTAATGGTGTTCAACTTCAAGGTAATCGATCCCGATAATTGGCAGCCCTCAAACAGCCAGCAGCCGGTAATGGCAAATAACCGGGACTTGATGATGGGACTTGCTGCGTGGTTTTTCCGAGTCGCCTGTCCAACGCTTTGCCTTGCCGGGGCGGCTCTTGCAACAGACGTTGAACGGCTTCTTGCCTTGGCGCGCATCTATGCCAGGCACGCCATATGGTTTTAATCGTAGGTTCTTTTCAAACAGATACAACAAGGCGTGCAAGAGATTGCCCGGCCGGGATGGCTGCCGGGGCCCCGGAGTGGCGGGGTTTGTCGCGGTAAAACGCCCGTGGTTGGCCGCGGGCGTGTGAGGCTGCCGGTCGATGCGACGGCTGTGTCAGCCGGTCAAATATCCCGCCACCCGCCCGCACACCCGCTCGAAACACTCGCCATTGCCATAAATCCGCGATAGCAGGATGGCCCCTTCAAAGTCGGCCACCGTTTGTTGCGCCAGTTGCCGCGCGTCGTTTTCAGGCAGGCGTTCGCCCAGCAGATGCGCCAGCGCCGCTACCCAGTCGTCGATGAACTGGCGGATCGGTGGCATCAGTTCCGGCACTGCGTAACTGGCATCGACAGTGATCACGCCCATCAGGCAGCCGATTGAATCTTCCATGAACAGTTTGCGCGCCTTGGCGTTCATGCGCGCCAGCCGTTCCGCCGGGGTCTGGCTGCTGTCGTAGGCGATGGCGAACAGCGTGTCGTTGACGATGGCGTGGGTGCGTTGCAGTACGTCGCGTGCCAGTGCTTCCTTGTTGGGGTAGTGATGGTAGAACGATGCCTTGGTCAGCTCGCAGGCGCTGGCCAGCATGTCCATCGAGGTGCCGTGGTAGCCGTAGCGTTTGAAGGTATTGGCGCAACGGAGCAGTAGTTCGTCGCGGGAGATTTTCTGCGGGCGCATGCGGGTTCCCGGCATGGAGATCGATGGCCTATTTTAGATCAGCCGTTGTTGCGGCTCAATTTAAAACTTACCAAACGTTCGTTTTGTTTGACTTACCAAACGTTTGGTAAGAAACTATGCCCATCGATACCGGCCGGGAAACCGGTTACCGGTTTTTTTCATGCACAGGAGGATGAGCAATGAGTGAAGCAAACAGCGGCGTGGGCCGCATCAGCCGCGAGCAGCGTGGCAATCTGTGGTTGCTGGGGCTGGACCGTGCCGGCAAGCGCAATGCATTCGACAGCGCGATGATTGCTGATCTGGCGCAGGCACTGGGGGAATACGAGGCCAACGACGAGCTGCGCTGCGCGTTGCTGTTTGCCCATGGCGAGCACTTCACCGCCGGGCTGGATCTGATGGAGCTGACGCCGAAGCTGGCCAGCGGCGGCATCGGCTATGCAGAGAACAGCATCGACCCGTGGGGTGTCAACCTGCCGCGCCGCAGCAAGCCGCTGGTGGTAGCGGTACAGGGCATGTGCTGGACTGCCGGTATCGAGCTGATGCTGAACGCCGACATGGTGGTGGCTGCCGATAACTGCCGTTTTGCGCATCTGGAGGTGCTGCGCGGTATTCCGGCATCCGGTGGTTCGACGGTGCGCTTTCCGCAGGCCGCCGGCTGGCTGGATGCGATGCGTTATCTGCTGACCGGCGATGAGTTCGATGCGGCCGAAGCGTTGCGCATGCGGCTGGTGAACGAGGTTGTGGCTGCGGAACGGGTTCTGCCGCGCGCCATCGAGCTGGCCGAGCGGGTTGCCAAGGCTGCGCCGCTGGCGATCCGGGCGACCTTGCAATCGGCATTCCTGGCGCGCGATGCCGGCGACGCTGCTGCGCTGGCGAGGTTGACGCCAACGCTGCTGCAGCTGATTCGCAGTGCCGATGTGACCGAAGGCGTGATGGCGATGTTGCAGAAGCGCCAGCCGGTGTTCAAGGGATGCTGAGGCCGGCGATGGACGATGCCGGCAAGACGAGCGGCGAGCCGGTAACGCTGATCGCCGCCGACGGCTACCGGCTTGGTGCGACGCTGTTTCCTGCCGCCAATGGCAAGGTCAGGGCGCATTTGCTGATGGCCGGCGCCACCGGCGTGCCGCAGGGGTTTTACCGGCGTTTTGCCGAATATGCCAGCCAGCGCGGTTTCAGCGTGCTGACGCTGGATTATCGCGGCGTCGGCCAGTCGCGGCCGGCTTCGCTGCGCGGTTTCCGCATGTCCTACCTCGATTGGGGGCGGCTCGATCTGGCAGCGGCGGTGGATGCGCTGCACAGCGAGCGCGTGCCGCTGTATCTGGTCGGCCACTCGTTCGGCGGCCACGCGCTGGGCCTGTTGCCGAATCACCGGCGCATCAGCGCCTGTTACAGCTTTGGCAGCGGCGCCGGCTGGGCCGGCTGGATGCCGCTGCTGGAGGGCATCAAGGTGCGCCTGCTGTGGCACCTGATCCTGCCGCCGCTGGTGGCATGGAAGGGCTTCATGCCGTGGCGCCTGCTCGGCATGGGCGAGGATCTGCCGCTCAGCGTCTACCGCGACTGGAAGAAATGGTGCCGTTATCCGCGCTATTTCTTCGATGACCCGGATATGGCGCATCTGCGCCAGCAGTATGCCGAGGTGCGGCTGCCGCTGCTGGCGGCAACGGCGCTGGACGATCCGTGGGCGCCGCCCCGTTCGCGCGATGCGTTTGCCAGCGGCTACCGCAACGCTGCGCTGGCTGTGCGCGATATCGCCGCGCTACCCGGCGGTGCGCCGATTGGTCACATGGGCTATTTCCGCGCAGCGGCACAACCGCTGTGGGACGAGATGTTCGACTGGTTTCAGGCTAGCGGCCACCGTAGCGGCGCCGGTTGACGGGCCGGCCCGCGTTGCCATCGCAGCGCGGGCATTTTGTTTTACCCGGCATCGCGGCACAATGGCGGTCTGCCACCGACCACGCCCCCGGAGATCCATATGGACCAGCCCAAATCCGACGCCGAATGGCGCGCCGAACTGACCCCGGAGCAGTATCGCGTTACCCGCCAGTGCGGCACCGAGCCGCCGTTTTCCGGCAAGTTTTATCATCATCACGAAACCGGTGTTTATTGCTGCATCTGCTGTCACGCGCCGCTGTTCCGCTCCAGCGAAAAATACGAATCCGGCAGCGGCTGGCCGAGCTTTTGGGCCGGCATCGACCGCAGCGCGATCCGCGAGCTGGAGGATTTCAGCCACGGCATGCATCGCATCGAGATTCGCTGCGCCGGCTGCGATGCGCATCTGGGGCATGTGTTTCCGGATGGGCCGCAGCCGAGCGGCTTGCGCTATTGCGTCAATTCGGCATCGCTGGATTTCGCACCGGCCGGGGACAAGTAATGCCGTTGTTGCGGGGCGTGCTGTCATGGCTTGCCGTATGCGGCGTGCTGGTGTCGATGCAAGCATCGGCGCAGGCATCGGTACAGGCGAAGGCGCAGAAAAAGAACGGCCGGCCGACGGTGGGGCTGGTGCTGGGCGGCGGCGGTGCGCGCGGGCTGGCGCACGTAGGCGTGCTCAAGGTGCTGGAGCAGCAGCGCGTGCCAATCGATTGCATTGCCGGCACCAGTATGGGCGCGCTGGTCGGCGGTGTGTTCGCCACCGGTATGCCGGTGGCGGAGATGGAGCGCCGCGTGCGCGAGGCCGATTGGGATGAATTCTTTTCCAATCGCATCAAGCGTCAGGAGGAGGTGTTCGTGCGCAAGGAGGATGACCGCGTCAACACCAGCAATCTGCGCATTCCGGCACGCAATGGGCGGATCGGCCTGCCGCGCGGGGCGGTGCGCACGCAGAAGATCGAGCTGTTCATCCGTGAGCTGACGCAGAGCCTGTATCCGGAAAATTTCAGCGCGCTGCCGATTCCGTTCCGCGCCATCGGTACCGATCTGGAAAACGGCCGCGTGGTCGAATTCGACCGTGGCGATCTGGCGCTGGCGATGCGTGCGTCGATGTCGGTGCCGGGCCTGTTCGATCCGGTCGAATACAAGGGCCGGCTGGTGGTGGATGGCGGGCTGGCACGCAATCTGCCGGTGGATAACGTGCTGGCGCTGTGCAACCCGGACGTGCTGATCGTCGTCAACGTCGGCACGCCGCCGCTGAATCGCGAGGAAATGAGCTCGGCGCTCGGCGTTACCCAGCAGATGGTGGATGTCGGCATCAACAACAATATTGCCCAGCAGCTGAGCCGGCTGACATCGAACGACATCCTGATCGAGCCGAAGCTGGGCGATCTGACCTCCGGCGATTTCAGCCGCAACGCCGAATTCATTCCGCTTGGCGAACAGGCGGCATTCGCACAGACTGCACGGCTGCAGGCGCTCAGCCTGAGCCCGCAGGAATACGCCGAATACAAGGCAGAGCGCGGCAAGCGCCAGGTCAGGGCGGGCAAGGTCGATGCCATCCGCGTCGCACCGTTGAGAGTCGTCAATCCGCAACTGGTGAACCGCATGATTTCGCAGCGTGCAGGCGAACCGTTCGACCAGCCGCAATTGCATCGCGACATCCTGCAGCTTTACGGCCGCGGCGATTTCGACCGTATCGATTACACGCTGCAGAACGAATCCGGCAAGCAGGTGCTGGCGCTGTCGCCGTATGAAAAAGCCGCCGGGCCGGACGAAATCCATCTCGGCCTGCGCGTGCAGAGCGAGCTCGGTTCATCCACCCAGTTCGATTTGTCGGCCGCGTATTACAAAACCTGGGCCAATCGCTGGGGCGCGATCTGGAAAACCCACTTCGACCTCGGCAGCAATCCGCTGCTGGCAACCGAGTGGTATCAGCCGCTCGATTTCGACAGCCCGTGGTTCGTCGCGCCGTATTACCTGTATTCGCGTGTCAGCCACGATGTCTATTTCCAGAGCCGGGAGCAGGTCGCGCAATACCTGTATACCACGCGCGCCGCCGGCCTGAGCCTGGGCTACTCGCTCGGCGAATGGGGCGAGCTGCGCACCGGGCCGGTGTGGTCGAAAGTGCATTACCAGCGCCATGTCGGCGATCCGCAATTGCCGGAGCAGAACGACGACAACAGCGGCTGGCGTGCACGGCTGGTGTTCGACAAGGTCGATAACGCCAAATTTCCCAACAACGGTGTGTATGGCACCGTCAATGGTTACTGGGCGCGCAAGGGGCTGCACGGCGACAGCAATTACCAGAAATATTCGGCCGACTGGCTCGGCGCCTACAATGTCGGCGGCAATGTGCTGTCGGTCGCGCTGCGCGGCGGCAACGGCAAGAATCTGCCGTATTACGAATATTTCCGCCTCGGCGGCCTGTTCAACCTGACCGGCTACCATCAGGACGAATTTGCCGGCGACGTCTGGCTCTATGGCCGGGTCGGCTATGCGCGGCGCTGGAATACGCCGTATGCCAACGGCCTGTACGGCGGCATCATGGTCGAGGCCGGCAATGCCTGGCTGCCGGGCGAGGCGCGCAGCAATGCCTCGGTCAAATCCTCGGCGGCACTGTATGTCGGCGCCGATACCGGCATCGGCCCGCTGTATTTCGGCTATGGCCGCGGCGAAGCGGGGCGCAATGCGCTGTACCTGTTGATCGGCTCATCGGACCTGAGTTTCCGCCGTTGAGGCCGCTTGCCTGCAGACCGCTCTGGATGCGGCCTGCAGGCATGGCTGCAAGCCGCTCCGGTATTGCCTTGCAGCCGATGGGTAACGGCGGCTGCCGGAAGCTGACGGTTTTTGCCAGCCGGATTGAATTATCATGTCATTGAGCGCGCCATGCGCTGCCGAGAAAATAACAGCATCCCGACATACAGATCGACGCAGGATTTTAAGGAGAACAGCATGTCCGAGGCATTCATCTACGATGCCATTCGTACCCCGCGCGGCAAGGGCAAGAAAGACGGCGCCCTGCACGAGGTCAAACCGATCACGTTGCTCACCGGCCTGATGCAGGCGCTGACCGAGCGCAATCACAATTTCAATACCGTGCACATCGACGATG
>CALMFQ010000019.1 GCA_937863215.1 uncultured Pseudomonadota bacterium | reverse complement strand
GACGATGGCAGCGGCCGGGAAAACGTCTCGATGCTGGTGCAGATACCCGACAGTTTCAATGCCAGCAATCCATGCATCCTGGTGATTCCCGCTCCGGAATTGCGCGGTTTCTACGGCGCGATGCCAACCGCCGAATGGGGCCTGCGTCGCGGTTGCGCGATTGCCGCAACCGACAAGGGGGCTGGCGTGGGGGTTGAATATGTCGATTCTTCCGAATCGATGAGCCTGGAAGGCCTGATTGCCCTCAGCGATGCGACCAAATCCTCGCAAATGAGCACCGGCCTCGATTCCAGCACGCGCACGAATTTCGCGCTCAAGACCCCGGGCCGCTACGGGATCAAGTTCGCCCACTCGCAGCAGAATCCGGAAAAGAACTGGGGGCGTAGTGTGCTCGATGTCACCAGGCTCGCTTTCTATCTGCTGAACGAGAAATACGGCGCCACTGCCGATATCGGCACGCGCAAATTGCGCGCGATCAAGCCGGAGCAGACGCTGGTGATCGTCGCCGGCGACGGCGAAGGCGGCTCGGCGGCGCTGGAGGCGGTAGAGCAGGATCAGCTGAAGCTGCTGGACGGCGTGGTTGCGCTGCAACCGCAGGCGCAGCTGGCCGGCAGCAACAGTGTGGCGCTCGCACAGGGCGGACGAGCGGTGACGGTGCAAGGCAAGCAGACGCTGGATTATCTGTCGTATGCCAACCTGTATCAGCCGTGCGCCGGCTTGCTCTCGAATAGCGCCCCCGGTGCAAAATTGCTGGATGCGACACTGGCGAGCAACCGCTGCACTTCGCTGCGGCAAAAAGGGTTGTTGAGCGCCGATACGCTGGCGAACCAGATCGCCGAATCGACGCAGAAACTGCGCGATTACGGCTGGCTGGCGGATTCCGACGTACTGCACGCAGCCAGCTTTATCCTCAAGACCGCCGGTGCCACCAACGTCTACGCCAATTCCTACGGCAAGTTCGACGTAGCGAAGAATCTGTGCGACCTGAGCTACGGTGCTACCGATGCCAATGGCTCACCGCAGGCGTCGGCCGGCCTGTCGCAGCGGCTGAGCCTGTTTGCCGACACCAACGGTGCACCGCCGCTGGGCCTGATCGACATGATTTACAACGCCGCCGCCAATGGCAGTACTGCAGTGGTATCGGTCGATAAGGATGCAAACAAACAGTACAACCTGGGCCTGAGCTGGACCAAGGCGATTTCGCCATCCACCGGCCGTGCCGATTATGCCTTCGACAGCGCGTACTGCCTGCGCCGCCTGGCAATCGGCAAGGACCCGGTCAGCGGCGCGGCGTTGCCGGACGACGAGCAGAAGCTTGCCGATGCGATCAAGGCCGGGATCGGCGAAGTCGGCCTGAGCGCCGCTCTGCAGGGGCGCCCGGCGATCGTCATCCATGGCCGCGCCGATTCGGTGTTCCCGGTCAATCACAGTGCGCGGCCTTATGTGGCGCGCAGCCTGGCGGTACAGGGGGTGAGCAGCCAGCTGCGTTACTACGAGGTGCTGAATGCGCAGCATTTCGAAGGTGCGCTGGGCGATGCTGCGCTCGGCGGTTTCGATACCCGCTACGTGCCGCTGCGCCATTATCTGCTGCAGTCGCTGGACCTGATGTACAACCGGCTGGTGCTCAACAAGCCGCTGCCGGATAGCCAGGTGATCCGTACCTCCGCCCGTGGCGGTACCACCGGCGCCGCGCCGGCGATCACGCTGAGCAATGCGCCGCTGATTCCGGCTACGCCGGCAGCGGGCGACCTGATCCAGTACGGCAATTCGACGCTGTCGATTCCCAACTGAGCGCCGCCAGCCTGCCGACCACAGCCCCTCCAGCGAGGGGCTGTTTTTTTGCGCCGCAGCAATTGCCTTTTGCCGGCACCGCTGGTAGCTTTGCCGTTCGTCTCCATTCAGCTCTGGACAAGCCATGCAGCTTACCCAGCTTTACCGTTACCCGGTCAAATCGTGTGCCGGATTCGCACTTGCCGAGTCAGCGGCCGGATTGATGGGCCTGGAGGGCGACCGTTGCTGGATGGTGGCGGATCGCAGCGGCAAATTCATCACCGGCCGGCAAGTGCCACAGATGGTCTTGATCCGGCCGACGCCGTTGGCCGACGGCCTGTTGCTCGACGCGCCGGACATGGAGCCATTGCAGGTCAAATGCGCGGATTTCGGCGAACGACTGCATGCCACTGTCTGGGGTTATCAGTTCGATGCCTGGGCTGGCTCGGCCGAGGCGGACGATTGGCTGAGCTTCATGCTCGGTGTCGACTGCCGGCTGGTCTACATCGGCGCGCAGTCGCAGCGCCAGCTGCGCAGCGACCCGGGCAAACCGCTCGGCTTTGCCGATGGTTACCAGTATCTACTGATCGGCGAAGCCTCGCTGGCCGAGCTTAACCGCCGCTTGTCGCAACCGGTGCCGATGCTGCAGTTGCGGCCGAATCTGGTGGTGGGTGGGAGTGTGCCGTTTGCCGAGGACGAATGGCGGGCGATCCGTATCGGTGGCGTCGAGTTCGATGTGGTCAAGCCGTGCGAGCGCTGCATTTTCACCACGGTCGATCCGCTTACCGGCCGTTTCGACCCAGCCAGGCAACCGCTGGCCACTCTCAATCAATTCCGTGCGTTTCCTGCCGGAACCTTGTTTGGTCAGAATCTGGTGGCGCGCAATGCCGGCCACTTGCGCCTTGGCGATGCGGTGGAAATTCTGGCTTGATGCTGCGCCGGCTCAGGCCGGCAAGGGGTGCGCGATCACCAGTTGATTGCGGCCGCCGCGCTTGGCGCGGTACAACGCCTCGTCGGCGCGCAGCACCAGTTCTTCGCGCTCGATATAGTCGGGAAAGCCGGCAATGCCGCCGCTGAAGCTGCAGCGGAACGGCGTATCGCGGTACGGGTGCAATATCTGGTGGAAGTCGCGGCGGATTTTGTCCATCGTCTGCAACGCCTGGTCCGCAGTGGCGCCGATCAGGCCGACCAGGAATTCCTCGCCGCCGTAGCGGCCGAGAATATCGCTCTTGCGCAGCCGCTGTTTCAGCAGCCACGCCAGCGAGCGGATGATCTGGTCGCCGACCGGATGGCCGTAGTTGTCGTTGACCTTCTTGAAAAAATCGATGTCGAGCATGATTACCGACAGCGGTTTGCCTTCCCGTTCCGCGTCCGCCAGCGCCCGGTCGAGTGCCGATTTGCTGCTGGTGTGGTTGAGCAGCCCGGTCAGGCTGTCGTGGTACATCGAGCGGCGCAGGCTGCGGTAGCGTTCGATCTTGCTCTTGACGATGGCGTTGAGGAATACCGGATTGAACGGCTTGGTCAGGAAATGATCGCCGCCCAGCCGCAGCGCGTCGATCTGCAGCGCGACATCGGTTTCGCCCGACAGGTAAACGATGGGAATGCTGAGGAATTGCGCATGCTGGCGAATCACCCGTGCCGCTTCGACTCCGGTGCATTTCGGCATGTACATGTCCATCAGGATCAGATCCGGCTGGAAATTGCGCAGCGCATCCAGCACATCGCGCGGATCGGCGATCGCCTGGCTGACGATATGGTGTTCTTCCAGCGCCCGCTGGATCAGCTTGATCGCGGTCGTCGAATCCTCCACCACCAGCACCCGGAACGGCTCCTGTTCCAGCGGGTCGTTCAGCTCCAGTACGTGCGCGACAATTGTCTGCAGCGGCGTATCGTCCGGAAAGCAGGTGTCGCAGCCGGCGTGCAATGCCGCCTGCAGCTTGGTGAATTCGGATTCGACCGACAGGCACAGCATCTGGCTGCTGGCAAATTGCTCGCGCAGCGAACGGATCTGCACCGTCCACGATGCCTGCTCCAGTCCGCGAATGTCGATCAGCACGATCGGGTTCGACTGCATCGGTGCCGGCAGCTGATCCCAGGTGAAATAATCGACACGCACGCCGAAGCAGCCGAGCTGCGCCAGCAGGTCGGCCCACGGTTGCTTGTCCGGCGCGATCAGCCAGACATCGCGGCTGCGCTGGATGTCCTGCGCAGCATCGCCTTGATTGTCGCGCCGTTCCGGCTGCTGGTTGGCATTGGCGATCTGCAGCTCCACCAGCCGGGAAATATTGTGTACCCGGCCGTGCAATTCCTGCATGGCGATGTCGTTGACCGGATGGGTGCGCTCGTCGCCGAACAGGCCGAGCGCGGTCTGCTCCAGCTCGCGCGCGTTGTGCAGCAGGCCGTTCGGGCCGCGGGCAATGAGGAATTCGGTGAAGCTGTTGAGCGAAACGGCGAATTCGACGAAATTGTCGAACGACGATTCCTTGCGATAGCGCTGCCAGGTAACCAGCACTGACTGGTTTTTCTGTGCCAGTTCAACAGGGGAGCAGGACATTCGCGTGAGGTAGGCTGCAAGAGGAATAAGCGGGAACCGTTTGATTCTAGCAGAATTATCGTCGCTTGCAGGGAGCGTGCGGCGTTAAAGCCATGTCACGCACCCGGTGCAGCCTATAGAATACCCGTTTGGCATTGCAGGCCAGTGATAATAATTTCAGGGGGAATAGCAGAATGAACAAACCGGGACGTGCGCCGGGCGGGGCGCCGCTGCAGCAGATTGCGCAGTTGATTGCCGCCGGCAGGCTGGACGCTGCGGGGCAGCAGTTGCAGCTGATCCTGCGCAAGACGCCGCTCAACAGCGATGCGCTGCGGCTGCTGGGCGATGTGCTGTTGCTGCGCGGCCAGCACGAGGCGGCATTCGATACCTACCAGCGTTCGCTGAGCCTGCGCGTATCGTTCGACGCCCTGCTCGGCATGGCCGGCGCAGCGGAAAAGCTGCGTCGTTTCGACGTGGCCGAGCAGGGGTACCGTTCGCTGATCCGCATGAACCCCAAGGCTGGCGAGCCGTATTACCGGCTGGCGGCGGTTTTGAGCCAGCAGGTCGACAAGGCGGAAGAAGTCATCGGCTTGTTGACCAAGTCGATCAGCCTCGACTGGCGCGTCAAGGCCTCGTACATGATGATCGGCCACGTGGCGCACAAATCGCTGAAGAACATCGATATGGCGTACAACGCTTTCCAGAAGGCACTGGAAATCGACCCCGACTATATCGACGCGTTGCTTGAGCTGGCCGGCCTGTACATGGCCTACAACCGTATCGAGGAAGCCGGCAAGCTGTTGCGCAAGGCAATCGAGCTCGATCCGACGCGTAGCGATCTGTACCAGACATTCAGCCTGTCGCTGCTGTCGCTGGGCAAGCACGAAGAGTGTCACCAGTTGCTGCAGCAGGCGGTGGCGCTGTCGCCGGACCAGCCCGGCGTTTACAGCGCCTACCTGTTCTCTACCAACTACAGCGATACCATTCTCACGCCGCAGCAGTGGTTCGACGAGCATCTGAAATTCAACGCCGTGGTCGATGCGCTGGCCAAGCCGCTGCCGCCGTTTGCCAATGTGCCCGACCCGCAGCGCAAATTGCGCATCGGTTTCGTCTCCGCCGACCTGCGTGGCCATTCGGTGGCCTACTTCTTCCAGCCGTTGCTGCAGCAGCTCGACCGGCAGCAGTTCGAAGTCTATTGCTACTACAACAACCGCCGCTCGGACGACACCACCGAAGCGATGCAGCGCCTGGCCGACGGCTGGCGCAACGTCGCCACCATGACCGATGAGGAAATGGCGCTGCAGATCCGTGCCGATGCCATCGATCTGCTGGTGGATCTGGGCGTGCACACCGGCGACAACCGCCTGCCGGTATTTGCCTGGCGCCCGGCACCGGTGCAATTCACCTGGCTCGGCTATGCCGCAACCAGCGGCATGCGCAGCATCGATTACATTCTCAGCGATCGCTATTACACGCCGGATGCCGCAGCAGCACGTTACTGCGCGGAAAAACCGGCGCTGTTGCAGGGCTACCGCGTGTTCCGCGCATCGGCTGAAATGAATGTGCCGGTCGAAACGCTGCCGGCGTTGCGCAACGGCTACCTGACATTCGGTTCGTTCAACAATTTCATCAAGATTTCCACCGATGTGCTGTCGCTGTGGGTGGAGCTGCTGCAACAGGTGCCGGATGCGCGGCTGGTGATGATCGTGCAGGCGCGCGAGTCGATTGAATATGTGCAGGATTTCTTCGCCCAGCGCGGCATCGCGCCGCAACGGGTGCAGGTGCACTGGAAGCTGCGGTTCGACAAATTCCTGGCGTTGCACAACGAAGTCGATATCGCCCTCGACACCTGGCCGTTCGGCGGCCTGACCACCACGCTGCACGGCATGTGGATGGGCGTGCCGATTCTCACGCTGGCGGGCGAACGCATGCTCAGCCGCTCCGGCCTGAGTCTGCTGGCGCCGCTGGGGCTGGATCGGGATTTCGTCGCTTATTCGCGCGCCGAGTATGTGCAGAAGGCGCAGCAGTGGAGCCGGCAGATTCCGCAGCTGGCGGAATTGCGCGCCGGCTTGCGCCAGCGGCTGCAACAGTCGATCCTGATGGATGAGCCGGGCTTTGCCCGCGATTTCGAAAGCCGCATGCGTGCCTGCTGGAGTGAATGGTGCGCTAAACAGAAATAGGTGCCGATGAAACACCTGCTGATCGTCTACGCCAGCCAGACCGGCCACGCCCTGCGCATGGCGCTGGCGGCGTATCGCGGTGCGCGGGAGCTGGCCGACGCAGTCGAAATCCGCTTTGAACATGGCCTGCACGCCAGCCTTGACGATCTGCTGTGGTGCCACGGGCTGCTGCTGGCCACGCCGGAAAATTTCGGCTACATGGCCGGTGCGCTGAAGGACTTTCTCGACCGTACCTACTACCCGGCGCAGGGCAAGGTCGAGGGACTGCCATTTGCGGTGATGGTCAGCGCCGGTAACGACGGCAGTGGCGCGCTGACCGCAATCGAGCGCATCGCGCGCGGCTATCCGCTCCAGCGCGCGATCGAGCCGATCGTCGCCAAGGGCGAACTCACCGACGACGTGCTGCAGCGCTGTGTCGACATGGGTCAGACCATGGCCGCCGGGATTGCCTATGGCATGTTCTGACGCGATGGTTGCCACGCCCGCCGCGACTGCGCTGCCGCTGCCGGCCAGCGCCTGGTCGGTGTACATCGTCGAATGCGCCGACGGCAGCCTGTACACCGGCATCGCCTTGCGGCTGGAGCAGCGCATCGCCCGCCACAACAGCGGCAAGGGCGCACGCTACACCCGCAGTCGGCTGCCGGTGCGGCTGGTCTACCACGAATCCTGTCCGGACAAGTCCAGTGCGCTGAAGCGCGAACTGGCAATCAAGGCCTTGCCGCGGGTGCAGAAAAGCCTGCTGCTGCAATCTCAAGGAAAGAACCTCTGATGCTGAAACCCATTCTGAGCCTGCTGCCGTTACTGGCCGCCGTTGCACACGCGGCGCCGCTGGCGGTGGATCGCTTCTCGCCGCAGGGCAGCACCAGGAATGTGCGCCAGGTACAGGCGCATTTCGCCCAGCCGGCGGTGGCAATCGGCAATCCGAAGCTGCCGCCACCGTTCCAGATCCAGTGCAGCGAGCCCGGCAACGGCCGCTGGGTCGATGCGCAGAACTGGGTATACGACTTCGAGCGCGAACTGCCCGGCGGTGTCAGCTGCCGCTTCAGCACCGATCCGGCGTTCCGCGCCAGCAGTGGCGACGCGCTGCAGCCGGCGAAATTCCAGTTCAACACCGGCGGGCCGATGCTGGCGGAAAGCCGTCCCGATGGCTCGACCGTGGCGGATGGCGAGGAATCCGGCGGCGCCATCGCGGTCGATGAGGAACAGGTTTTCCTGCTGCGTTTCGATGCGCCGCTCAAAGCCGGCTCGCTGGCCGCCAACGCCTGGTGCGAGGTCGATGGCCTGCGCGAGAAGATTCCGGCGCTGGTGCTGGCCGGCGGCGAGCGCGACCAGTTGCTGAAACAGCTGTTCCGCGAGCCGGCGAAGCAGGAATTCGAACTGCTGCGTTGCCAGCGCAAGCTGCCCGCCGGGCGCAAGCTGCAAATCAAGCTGGGCAAGGGCCTGCAGGCCGCTACTGGCGTCGCTTCCGGCGAGGTGCAAACGCTGCGCTACCAGGTGCGGCCGGATTTCACCCTCAGCGCCAGTTGCGAGCGTGCCAACGCCAAGGCCGGCTGCCTGCCGATCCTGCCGCTCACGCTGCGCTTTTCCGCTCCGGCAGTGGCGGCCAGCGCCGGCAAGATCGTGCTCAAGGACAGCGAAGGGCGCATCTACGCGCCGGTCGCCAATGAAGAGGCGCGCAGCGGCTGGCTGCAGGCGCTGACTTTCCGCGGCCCATTCCCGGAAAAATCGACGCTGATGCCGATCTTGCCGCCCGATCTGCGCGACGATGCCAGGCGGCCGCTGGCCAACCTCAAGGCCGCCAGCCAGCCGATCAAGGTCGATGCCTATCCGCCGCTGGCCAAGTTCGCTGCCAGCTTCGGTATTGTCGAAGCCAATGCCGGCGGGCTGTTGCCGGTCACGGTGCGCAACCTGACCAGTTTCCAGGCAGCGGAAACCAAGCCCGCCGGCGGCGCGC
>CALMFQ010000018.1 GCA_937863215.1 uncultured Pseudomonadota bacterium | reverse complement strand
GTATTTGCCCTCCATCGACCAGTCGATGATGGGGCTGGCCGGCGTCCAATTTTCCTTGCTGGTGGTGGGCTCAGGCCAGGTCGGTTTTTGACTGCCGCGCCACGCTTGAATGAACAGGCGGGACCTGGATGTGGCCGCGCCATAATCAGCAGAATTAAGCACCCGATGGTCAACCCGGTAGCCCAGCGATTCCAGAGAAAGCAGGAAGGCACGGAAGGTCTGACCTTCCTTGCGCTTATCTGGTCGCCCCTTTTTAGTCAGAGGACCCCACCGCCGGTACGCTTCAACATTTTCGATGATGATGCGGTCAGGGCGTCCCACTTCTGCCCATCGGACCACATGCCAGCCGGATGCACGACTTTGATCCTCCCTCGGCATACCACCTTTGGCATGACTGTGATTGGTGCATTCCGGGCTGGCCAGCAGCAGGCGTAATGGGCCGCATATCTGCCGCGGGTCGATGGAGTCCAGATTTTTCTGAAGATGCCGTACCTGAGGATGATTGAGCGTATGGGATGCAATCGCGATGTCGTCATGATTGATCGCCGTAAGCTCGAGTTTAGCGCCATGTCGGCGTGCCGCCATCATAGCGCCCGTTGTGAATCCGCCAGCGCCGCAAAACAGATCCACGGCCGTCAGTGTTCCGTTACGTGCCATGCTCTGCCACTTTAGCCTGCAAATCTGCCAATGCCTTTTCGGCCTTCAGTGCCCGTTCCCGCAACCGATCGATGCCGTCCTGGATCGAATCCTTGGGTCCAATATCGAGCGCAACCATCAGCTGACGGACCAATTGCTGCGCCTGCTCTGCGATGCTGAACTGCTCCCAGAAATCAATCGACTTCCGATAACCGATGCGCTCGCGTTGGAATATTTCCCCAACGCACGTAATACCATCGCAGGCAACGTACGTGCCCGCCTGATCTGCCGCGCTGGCTGTCCCATGCTCGTCGACGACGAACAACGGACGGGCTTCAGCGGCTCCCATCCGGAGGGCATGCAGGCACGCATTCGCAGCCGCATCCTTTTGGTCCGCCATACCTCCGATGCGTACCGTCCACGTTTCGATTCCAGGCGTACCGTCCGAAGATTTGATCTCGTAGATGACGGTGAATGATCCGGGTTGGGAACTCATAATTTGGCACCACGGCAACCAGCCAGTTCCTTGAGGAATTGTTCTGGTGTTTCCCAGTAGGACGTAAAATGAACCGAACCCTTCGTTGTTTGATACTTCTGCCCCTTGAGCTCCGCCGGCGAGCTGACCTGCATCTCCAGCGTTTCTCCAGTCCTGGGATCGCAGCGTACACTATCGAGCGTCAGTCGGTACCGGCTTGGCAGACCGATATCCATATAGACATCCACGTATCCGACCTCCGGCACCTTCAGCCAAGCCCGGACTTGCGCGGACGCGAATCCATTCCCGATATGCTGCTCGAGCTTGATTGCCTGCTGCCCGATATCCTGATACGCGGTGGGATTTTTCTGGTGGTCCGTATTGATCTCCTCCGGCAGGAAGGATGCTATACAGCCCGGAGCCTTCCACAGCCGGACCGGCAATATCCGGGATGCGTGGGCCTGGATGATGTCCAGGACGTCCGCCGCCGGCATATCCAGATGAGACGCCGCAGTCAGATAGATGCCGGCGGAGCGATGGTTCCAGTGCTCAACATGGCGGACGCCAAATCGCTCCGGTACCGCCAGGTATTTTTCCACCGCCTCATCGCAGTTCAGTTTGGCCTCGTAAGCAGCCAGCTTTTTCTTTTTCGTATCGATTTCTCCAGAACTCATTGAAGATATGTCGGTAGGTAGTTATTTCGTCTTCAGTAAATGCCCCGCGGATGTTGTGCCCGCCATAGTACGTCACCAGCGAAAAGACGAAGTTGCCGCGCGGCTCGTGTTCCGTCAGCCACCGGTAGAACGGCAGGCTGGTAAACGGGACATCGCATTGTTGGTTGGCCTGATGGGCTTGCAGAAATTCAGACGGCGTCATCCAGTGGGGTGGCCTCCTCGGCTGGATCGTCCACAAAAGTAATGCTGTCCCGCTCTTCATCGAAGTCGTCGCGTTCCTGCAGGAATTCAGCGACGCGCTCGATCGTGATCGGATTGGCTGATTCGAATACCTCGACACCAGCAATACCGTTGCGGTACTCAAGCAGGACGGCCTGGCGATAACGGTGACCAATCTGTTGGGCGGATAGGTCCGTATCCGGCTGCTCCGACTCGTGACGTACATCCACATCACGCGCCAGCAAGGTGTCGAGCCGGCGCTCCGGAGTTGGCGGCCGGATCTCGAATTCGGGAATCAGGCAGCAGCCAAATTCGTCGAAGAATTTCTCCAGCGAGTCGGCCAGCAGTTTGGCCTCAACAACATCGTCATCCGTCAGCGCCTCCGGATAATTAGCCCGCTGCCGCAATTCACGTAATTCCTCCAGAGCCCTGCTGGGTACCCGCGCCGTTTCGTGCCCGGCATGTTCCCATACCCGGTAGATCTTGCGCGCCTGCTCCGAACAATGAAGCATCGTTGAACCGACAGCGTACAGAGCAGAATCCTGTCCTCCATGCCACTGGAGCAACGCATCGGCCAATTTGGTCTGGCGGCGCAAAGCGTCAGACAGATCGTAGGCTACCGGGCGGCCGGACAGCAAGCACACCGTCCACCACGGATTGGGGTGCATACCCAGCAGACCGAGTACGTCCTGGATACCGGCGACGTACATCCGCTGCGCAAAAATGGCAGTCTTGTTTTCCATATTTACAGGACGTGATGCGTAGCCGGTCAGATGCTTGGACAACTGCTCGGTCAATTTGCAGACCAAGGCGTGAGGTATGCTGGGGCGGAATTCTGGATTCGTGATCATAGGTTGATGGATGCGGGATTTATTTGACGGATGCGGTCGAAACGCGACATGACTTCCGTGATGCCGATGGGCTCGTCGGTATTGAATACCAGGGATACCCAGCCACCATAATCGGCCAACATAATCTGGCGGGTCCGCGCCAAATGGTGCGGCTCGTGCGCATCCAGATACAGAATGGTACCGGGAGGCTGGTGGTTGCATTTGGTTCGCGGCTGCTCAGGTCTCTTGGCGGTGAAGCCATCGTTAATCAGTACGGCGTGGTAGGAATGGCGCGGTATATCCAGCGCGTCAGTGTGGACCGGTACCGCGCCTGCGCAGCACAGCAGCGACAGATTTATTTCCTGCCAGGATCCGTACTCCAGAAACGGCTCATGTACCGTACCTTTCGCCATCTGGTGCGCACCGTACAGATGGCGCCGCAATGCGGCTTCATCAAAGTGCTGCAGCCAGACTGGCTGGCTGCAGCACTGCAGAATGTCCATCAGGACTTGGTCCCCAACACGGCCTGCAACTGCGTCCACGCCGCATTGACCCTGTCGAGTTCAGCCATATCGGCGACCAGGCGGATCTTCGAATTTTGCAGCTTGGTAATCTCCGCCCGCGTCTCCGTGATCATC
>CALMFQ010000017.1 GCA_937863215.1 uncultured Pseudomonadota bacterium | reverse complement strand
CGAATATCCTCGCCGGTCTGGTGGTGGGGGTGATTGCGCTGCCGCTGGCGATGGCGTTTGCGATTGCGTCGGGCGCCAAGCCGGAGCAGGGGCTGTACACGGCAATCATCGCCGGGCTGCTGATCGCGGCGCTGGGCGGCAGCCGGGTGCAGATCAGCGGGCCGACCGGGGCGTTCATTGTCATTCTGTCGGGCATTACCGCCAGATACGGTGTCGATGGGCTGCAGATCGCCACGCTGATGGCCGGGGTGTTTCTGCTGGCAATGGGGCTGGCGCGGTTGGGGGCGATCATCAAGTTCATTCCCGAGCCGGTGATCGTTGGCTTTACCACCGGTATCGCGGTGATCATCTGGGTCGGGCAGTGGAAGGATTTCTTTGGCCTGCAGGTCAGCTTTACCGGTATCAGCCATTTTCACGACAAGCTGCTGTTGCTGATCGATGCCTTGCCGCGTGCGCATTGGGCCACCACCGGGCTGGCGCTGCTCGGGTTGCTGATCACGCTCAATATCAACAGGATTCTGCCCGGCAATCTGAAGCGTATTCCCGGCCCGCTGCTGGCGATGATCGCGGTGACGCTGATCCAGTATTACGCGCATTTCGATGGCGTGGAGACCATCGGCAGCGCCTTCGGCGGCATTCCGCAGGGGCTGCCGCAATTCCAGCTGCCCAGGCTGACCTTTACCCGCGTGGTCGAGTTGCTCGGCCCGGCGCTGACGATTGCGCTGCTCGGCGCCATCGAGTCGCTGCTGTCGGCGGTGGTTGCCGACGGCATGACCGGTGGCCGCCACGATTCAAACCAGGAGCTGATCGGCCAGGGTGTCGGCAATATCGTCGCGCCGTTTTTCGGCGGTTTTGCCGCCACCGGCGCACTGGCGCGCACCGCCACCAATGTGCGCAACGGCGGCAACAGCCCGCTGGCGAGTTTCGTCCATGCCGGCGTGCTGATCGCGATCATGCTGGCGGCGGCGCCGCTGGCGGCTTACATTCCGCTGTGTGCGCTGTCGGCGATCCTGTTCGTGGTGGCGTACAACATGAGCGAGCTGCCGCATTTCGTCGATCTGGTGCGGCGTGCCCCGGTCAATGACCGCTGGGTGCTGCTGATCACTTTCGTCTTGACGGTGTTTGCCGATCTGGTGCTGGCGGTGAATGTCGGTGTGATCCTGGCGGCACTGTTGTTCATGAAACGCATGGCCGGCACGGTCAAAGTCGAGGGTGTCAGCGCTGCCGAGCTGCAGCGCGAGCTGGCGCAGTTGCCGCAAGGGCGGCTGCCGCCGGGAGTTACCGTGTATTCGATCGACGGGCCGTTTTTCTTCGGTGCGGCGGAAACCTTCGAACGCACGCTGAAATCGATCGGTGCCAACGTCAAGGTGGTGATTGTCCGTCTCGGCCGCGTGCCGTTCATTGACGCCACCGGCATCAACGCGCTGCGCGAAATGGCCAAGCTGTTCCAGCGCCGTGGCATCCGCATGCTGGTGTGCGAGGCGAACGAGGTGGTGCAGGCCAAGCTGGCGCTGGCGCGGCTGAGCGAAACGCTCGGCGCGGACAATCTGCTGCCCGATCTGCCGGCGGCAATCCGGGCTGCGGATGACGCTGCGCATTGACCGTCGATCGCACAAACGGCGAAAGCGCTGCCAACTCGGTCGTGTGGCCGCTATAATCGCCATCTTTACCAGAATTCAACAAAAAAATAATGATTCGACGCTTGATTCGCAAAGTGTTCGGCAGCAGTGACGACAAGGGACGCAAGGCCAATCAGTGCAAGGTGATTCCGTTCGCCGAACACAAGATCGACCGCAACCAGATCAGTTCGGCGGCGCTGAAGGTGACGCAGAAGCTGCAGGAAGCCGGCTTCGATGCCTTTGTGGTGGGCGGTGCGGTGCGCGATCTGTTGCTCGGCATCGTGCCCAAGGATTTCGACGTGGCCACCAATGCCACGCCGGAGCAGGTGCACGCGCTGTTCCGCCGTTCGCGCATCATCGGCCGCCGCTTCAAGATCGTGCATGTCACATTCGGCCGCGACGAGATCATCGAAGTTACCACCTATCGCGGCCCGGCCGACGATGGCCACGTGACCGACGACCACGGCCGCATCCTGCAGGATAACGTGTGGGGTTCGCGTGAGCAGGATGCGCTGCGGCGCGATTTCACCGTCAACGCGCTGTATTACGATCCGGCCAGCCGCGAGATTGTCGATTACGCCAATGGTGTGGCCGATCTGCAGGCAAAACAGCTGGTGATGATCGGCGACCCGGAGCAGCGCTATCGCGAAGACCCGGTACGCATGCTGCGCGCAGTGCGGCTGGCGGCCAAGCTGGGCTTGACTATCGAAGCCAATACCCAGGCGCCGATTGAACCGCTGGCATCGCTGCTGCAGAACGTGCCGGCGGCACGGCTGTTCGACGAAATGCTCAAACTGCTGTTCTCCGGCCATGCCTGGGAATGCCTGAACCAGTTGCGCCAGCAGGGCCTGCACCACGGATTCTTCCCCTTGCTGGATGTGATCATGGAGCAGCCGCTGGGCGAGAAATTCGTCACGCTGGCGCTGGCGAATACCGACGAACGCATTCGTGCCGACAAGCCGGTGTCGGTCGGTTTCCTGTTTGCCGCGCTGCTGTGGCATGAGGTGCTGGCGGCCTGGAACGAACTGCAGGCACAGGGCGAAACACCGCTGCCGGCGTTGTTCCAGGCGATGGACAAGGTGCTGGATGTGCAAGAGGAAAAACTGGCGATTCCACGCCGTTACAGCGTGACCATGAAGGAAATCTGGGTACTGCAGCCGCGCTTCGAGCAGCGCAGCGGCCGCCGGCCGTTCCGTCTGCTGGAGCAGCCGCGTTTCCGTGCCGGCTACGATTTCCTCATGCTGCGCGCCGAAAGCGGCGAGGTCGATGCCGAGCTGCCGCAAT
>CALMFQ010000016.1 GCA_937863215.1 uncultured Pseudomonadota bacterium | reverse complement strand
ATACGCAAATTCCACCTCATCTGATCGACAAGGTTAAACCGGGTTTGGAGGTTGATATTCTGTTTCCGGCCTTCCAGCAGTCCACGACGCCGCACGTACCGGGCAAAGTGCTGACTGTTTCAGCCGATGCCTTGGCCGAGCCAAAACAGGGAATGCCGTACTTCAAGGCGCAGATTGAAGTAACACCTGAAGGTATGAAAAAGCTGCATATGCATCAGATTCGTGCAGGGATGCCGGCCGAAGTATTTATTCGGACAGGAGAACGCACCATGATGAACTATCTGATCAAGCCTTTGCGTGATCGCGTCCGTGGCGCCTTGACTGAGGAGTAAATACGGTGGCGTATTTCTTAGATAAACGAGCCGGATGGCTGTTAGTTATCGGAGCCATGTTTGCTGGCCACGCTTCAGGCTTTGGCCTACAGGAAGCCTATCGGGCCGCTCTGGATTACGATTCGCAATATCGTGCAGCTCGTCACGAGCGGGAAGTAGGCCTGCAGGCCGAGCCGATGGCGCGAGCTGGCCTATTGCCCAGTTTGTCATTAAATTCCGGAGCGACCCGCTATAACGGCGATCGTACTGTTTCTAGCGCGGGAACCCCGGGTACAACTGAACGTTTAGATTATACCTCGCGCCAGAATTCACTAAATTTGCGAATGCCACTCTATAGCTATGAGGCCATATCTCGCTATAGGCAGGCGGAAAGCCAAACGGCCTATGCTGAATCGTTGTTCTCGGTTCGCGGCAACGAGCTGGCCACTCGTTTGGCCAGTGCCTACTTTGACTTGCAGCTTGCAATGTATACAGAAGAATTGGCGCAAGCCCAGGTCGATGCCTATCAGGAGCAGGCGCGATTCGCCGCACGCATGTTCAAAGGCGGAGAAGGTACACGCACCGAGGTCGCCGAAAGCGAATCGTTGCGGGACGTTGCACAAGCGCAGCTGATTGATGCCCGAGATCAACTGGATATTGCCAGACGTAACCTGCAGGTGATTACCGGCCTGAACCCGGACGCTATCCTGCATTTACAACAGGAATTCCAACCAAAGCTGCCGCAACCGGCCACAGTGTCGGAATGGATCGATTTGGCAGGGGCGAATAACCCGGTATTGGCTGTGCGTCGTAGCGCGGTCGAAGCCAGCAAACAAGAAGTGGCGCGTAATCAGGCCGGGCACTTTCCGCGACTGGATTTCGTTGCATCCTATTCACGCAGTAACAGTGACTCGATTAATACCATAAATCAGGAAATCAACACCCGTTCTGGCGGTATTCAGCTGACTATCCCGTTGTTTTCTGGTGGTTATGTCAATGCTGCAACCGATCAGGCAACAGCCTCGCTGAGAAAATCCGAGGCCGATTTGGATAATGAATTAAATAATGTACAGATCGAAGTGCGTCGGCAATTTCTTGCCACTAGCAATGGCTTGGCGAAGATTGATGCTTATGTCAAGGCGGTGAAATCGAGCGAGATAGCCTTGGATGGTACGCGTTATGGGCTGAAAGCCGGCACTCGGACCAATGTGGATGTGTTAGAGGCACAACGACGGGTATTTTCAGCCAAGCGCGATCTGGCGCAGGCGCGGTATACCTACCTGCTGGCCAGCCTGAAACTGAAGGCAGCAGCGGGGTCTTTGACAGAAGATGACCTTTCGGCAATTGATAAGCTTATAATTCAGCCGTAATTTTATTTACGTCAGACATTGCGCCGTGAAAATCCTTGCTGTTGATGACCACGCCCTAATTCGTGAAGGGTTGCGGGCCATTTTGAATGGCTCCGACCCTGATCTTGTTTTCATTGAAGCTTGGGATGGCCAGAGTGCCCGTCAGCGTTTGGCAGAGCATCAGGATATCGACATGGCTTTGCTTGATGTCAGAATGCCGGATTGCGATGGAATCGAGTTGATGTCCCAGCTACAGGCGAAGCGGCCGGCGCTGCCTGTCGTCATGCTGTCGGCAGAATGCGATGCTGACACGGTGAGACGAGCCATTGACAACGGCGCATCAGGTTTTTTGTCAAAAGCTTCTTTGAATCAGGTTCTAGTTTCTGCTCTGAATTTAATTATCGCCGGTGGTATTTATATTCCGCCGGAAGTCATGCGCCGTGCACCAGCG
>CALMFQ010000015.1 GCA_937863215.1 uncultured Pseudomonadota bacterium | reverse complement strand
GCATCGATTGTTGCGTGCCGCCGCCCTGCTCGCCGGTGAGCATCCGGTTGGCCACACGCAGGCGCAGGAATTGGGTCAGGAATTGCTCGCCGTTCGCCACCGGCGCCCACAGCAGCAATTGCCGGCAGCGCTGCGGGTGCGCGGCGGCATAGGCCGCGGCCAGCAATCCGCCCAGACGCAGCCCCCACAGGATCAGCGGCTGCCCCGGATATTGCGTTTGCAGCCAGGCGTCGGCTGCGCCGATATCGTCCTGCCAGGCCGACCAGCTGGCGTCGGCAAAATCGCCCTCGCTATCGCCGCAACCGGCCAGATCGATCTGCAATACCGCATAACCTTGCCGGGCCAGGCGCCGCGCCATTTCCGCCACCATGCGCCGGGATTTGTTCATCTCTTCGGCAAATGGCTGCAGGTACAGCACCGCACCGCGCAGCTCGCGCTGCGGCGGATGATGCAGACAGAAACGGCGACCGGCGGCAGTGGCGAGAAAGAAAGGTTGCGCAGAGGGGGTCACAGCGGTCGGGCGCGCCGGATCAGGCCGCCTTGGCGTCGACGAACGCCACCAGACTGCCTACCGAGGCAAATGTATCGGCGCTGATTTCATCGTCTGCAACGGTAAAGCCGAATTGCTCTTCCAGTGCCGTGATCAGGTTGATGACGGCAATCGAATCGAGCTCGGGAATGCTGCCAAGCAATTGCGTGTCGAGATCGAAAGCATCGACGCGGCTACCCAGTTGCAGGGTATCGCCGAGAATGGCCTTGATGGCGGCAAGCGATGACATGAATGAGATTCTCCAGCTTGGCGCGACCGCATCGGGTCGCAGTCCAGTTGATCAACGGGAAGGAATTGTAACAGCAGCCGGGCCGGATATTCACTAGCTTGTGCGACATTTGTCATGCCGGCTGCCGCGACACAGCCGGCGCGGCACTGTCGATGCGGCAGGAATATTCGCCGGCGTCTACATTGGAATATCATTCACTCCTCAGAGGCGCCCGCGCATGCGGCGCCCCCCACCAACCGTTATCCGAAATGCCGAATGACCGACACAACCGCGCCTGACAGCCTGGCGAGCCTGCCGGACTTTGCCCTGGCCACCCTGCAATCGGGGGTGACACAGGGCATTTTCCACAGTCTGGCGTGGTACGAGAACTACCTCGCCACCGCCCGGCCGTCGGATGTGCAATTGCGCTTTCTCACCGCGCGCAGTGCCGAAGCGTCTGCAGTGCTGCCGATGCAGCTCAGTGGCGGCGGCGGACATTTGTTGCCGCGGTTGCTGAGCGGGGTGCAGAACTATTACAGCTGCCAGTTCGGCCCGACCGTCAGCGGGCCGCCCAGCCAGCAGCTGTTCGAACAGCTGTTCGGCGGGCTCGGCGCAGACCGCCCGGACGTCATCGACCTGCATCCGCTCGACCGGCAACAGCCCTGCTTCGACTGGCTGCGCGCAGCCTTGCGCAGCAACGGCTGGTGGGTAGACAGCTATTTCTGCGCCGGCAACTGGCAATTGCAGGTCAATGGCCGCAGCTACAGCGAATACTTCGCCAGCCTGCCGTCCAGGCTGAAAAACACGCTGCGGCGCAAGAAACAGGCACTGGAGCGGACGGGTCAGCTGCAACTGGAAATCATCGCCGATGCAGAGCAGGTCGAACGCCTGATCGACGCCTATACTGCAATCTACAACGCCAGCTGGAAACAGCCCGAGCCCTACCCCGATTTCATGCCCGGCCTGATCCGCACCTGCGCGCGCCAGGGTTGGCTGCGTGCCGGGCTGGCCTATGTAGACGACCGACCGGCGGCGGCGCAGATATGGATCGTACATAACGCTCAGGCGCTGATCTACAAGCTGGCGTACGACGAACAATTCGGTAAACTATCGATCGGCTCGATCCTGACGGCAGCGCTGATGCAGCACGTGATCGACACAGACCGGGTGGAACTGGTCGATTACCTGATGGGCGACGAGCCGTACAAGCGCGACTGGATGTCTCGCCGTAACGAACGCTGGGGTATCATCGCTTACAATCCGCGCACGCTGCCCGGCCTGCTGGCCGCAGCCCGCCATTTTGGCGGCAAATGGCTGAAAACCATCGGCAAACCGCCACCAGGCAAAACGCCAACCGCTGCCGCAAACCACGACTGAACATCATGCCGACTCTCGTCCATCAACTGATTCACGCCACTGCGGCGCGCACGCCGGCAGCGATTGCGCTGCAATATCAGGGCCGTGCGCTCGACTACCGACAGCTCGACGCCGGCGTACGCGGCTTCGCCAACGGCCTGCTCGGCCTCGGACTGGCCAAAGCGGAACGGGTAGCGATCTACCTGGAAAAACGCTTCGAAGCGGTGAGCGGCATGTTCGGCGCCGCCGCGGCCGGCGGCGTGTATGTGCCGGTCAACCCGCTGCTGAAGGCGGAACAGGTCGGCTACATCCTGCAGGATTGCAACGTGCGCGTGCTGCTGACCTCGAACGAGCGGCTGGCGACGCTGCGCGACGCGCTGAGCGGCTGCCACGATCTGCAAACGGTGGTGGTAATCGACTTGAAGCCGGATACCGCACCGATTGCCGGCGTGCAGCTGCTCGACTGGCAAACGCTGTTGCACAGCCCGGCTGCCGAAGCGCATCGCTGTATCGACGGCGATATGGCGGCGATCCTGTATACCTCGGGCAGCACCGGCAAGCCCAAAGGCGTGGTGCTGTCGCATCGCAATATCGTCGCCGGCGCCGAATCGGTGGCCGAATACCTGCAAATCGCCGCCAGCGACCGACTGCTGGCGGTATTGCCGCTGTCGTTCGACTACGGCATGAACCAGCTGACCAGCGCCTTCCTCAAAGGCGCCACTGCGGTGTTGCTGAACTACCTGCTGCCGCGCGACATCGTCAATGCCTGCGCGCGCGAACAAATCACCGGACTGGCCTGCGTGCCGCCGCTGTGGGTGCAGCTGGCACAGCTGAACTGGCCGGCAGAAGCGGCGCAGAGCCTGCGTTATTTCACCAACTCCGGCGGCCACATGCCGGCCGCGACGCTGGCTGCATTGCGTCAGGCATTGCCTGCCGCTAAGCCATACCTGATGTACGGCCTGACCGAAGCGTTCCGCTCCACCTACCTGCCGCCGGATCAGGTCGATCGCCGCCCGGATTCGATGGGCAAGGCGATTCCCAACGCCGAAATCATGGTGCTGCGCGAAGACGGCAGCCCGTGCGCGCCGAACGAGCCGGGCGAGCTGGTGCATCGCGGCGTGCATGTTTCGCTCGGTTACTGGAACGACCCGGCCAAGACTGCGGAACGTTTCAAGGTTATCCAGGCGCGCCAGTCCGGGCTGGTAATGCCGGAAGTGGCGGTCTGGTCCGGCGACACGGTGCGCATGGACGAAGACGGCTATCTGTATTTCATCAGCCGCCGCGACGAAATGATCAAGACCTCCGGCTACCGCGTCAGCCCGACCGAAGTCGAAGAAGTGATCTACGCCAGCGATCGGGTCGGCGAATGCGCCGCTTTCGGCGTATCGCATCCACAACTGGGCCAAGCCATCGTAGTGGTCGCCAGCGCCAAGGCTGGCGCCGAAATCGACTCGACGGCGATTCTCGCCAGCTGCAAGAAGCAATTGCCATCGTTCATGGTGCCGCACCACATCGAATTGCGCAGCGGCAGTCTGCCGCGCAATCCGAACGGCAAAATCGACCGCAAACTGCTGGCTGGCGAGCTGGCGCATATTTTCGGGAAGCCTGAATGAGCACCAAACCAATCCACGCGCCGATCCTGTTTCCGGTTGTCGATGGCGAGTTGCAAATCGGCGCCATCCCGGTCAGCCGGCTGGCGGCGCGCGTCGGCCAGACACCGTTTTATGCCTACGACCGCCAACTGTTGAGCCAGCGCGTCGCCGAACTGCGCGCCACACTGCCGGCCGGCATCGAGCTGCATTACGCGATGAAAGCCAACCCGATGCCTGCGGTAGTTCAGCACATGGCCGGGCTGGTCGACGGGCTGGATGTCGCTTCCGGCCGCGAATTGCGCGTGGCGCTGGATAGCGGCATGAATCCTGCCAATATCAGCTTCGCCGGGCCGGGCAAGAACCAAACCGAGCTGACCCAGGCAGTCGCGGCCGGCATCGTCATCAATGTCGAATCGCCCACCGAACTGCAGCGGCTGGCGCAGATCGGCAAGACGCTCGGCCTGACGCCAAAGGTAGCGTTGCGCATCAATCCGGATTTCGAGCTGAAATCGTCCGGCATGAAAATGGGCGGCGGGCCGAAGCAGTTCGGCATCGACGCCGAACAGGTACCACAGGCACTGGCACTGCTTAAGCAATTGGAACTGGAATTCGAAGGCTTCCATATTTTCAGCGGCTCGCAGAACCTCAAGCCGGAAGCGCTGATCGAAGCACACGACCTGACTTTCGAACTGGCACTGCGGCTGGCGCAACATGCGCCGTCGCCGGTGAAAACGCTGAATATCGGCGGCGGCTTCGGCATCCCCTATTTCCCCGGCGAAACGCGGCTCGATCTGGCGCCGGTGGCGGCCAATCTGGCAGCCAGGCTGCCGGCGGTGCGCGAACAACTGCAGGGCGCGGCAATCGTGATCGAACTCGGCCGCTATCTGGTCGGCGAAGCCGGCGTTTACGTCTGCCGGGTGATCGACAAGAAAGTGTCGCGCGGCCACAGCTATCTGGTAGTCGACGGCGGGTTGCATCAGCATCTGTCGGCATCGGGCAACTTCGGTCAGGTGATCCGCAAGAACTACCCGGTAACGATCGGCAACAAGGCCGCCGCCGGGCTGCCGACCGAACAGGTGTCGGTGGTCGGGCCGCTGTGCACACCGCTCGATCTGCTGGGCGACAAGATGGAGCTGGCAGCAGCGGAAATCGGCGACCTGGTGGTGCTGTTCCAGTCCGGCGCCTACGGCTTCACCGCCAGCCCGACGCGCTTTCTCAGCCACGCCGAGCCGGTCGAAGTGCTGATTTAGACGCAAGCGCCAACAGAATTTTGATTTTTAGCAGGAAATGACATGACCGCATTGTGTGGCTGGATCGGCGACGCACTCGCCGCGCCGGATACCACTCTCGCCAGCATGGGCCACAAGCTCGGCGGCGCCAATCTGCAACGCAGCGCCAGCCATACGCCGCAGGGCGCACTGCTGACCGCGGCGCTGCACCAGGCACCGCAGATTGCCAGTATCGGCCAGCTGCGTGCCAGCGTGATCGGCAAGCCGCAATTCGCCGACGCCGCGCTACGGCAACTGGCACAACAACAGGGGCCAGCCGCCGCGCTGCTGGCCGGTTACCGGCAACATGGCGCAAAAGTGCTGCAGCTGCTGCACGACCGTTTCTGCATCGTGGTGCTCGATCTGGCCGGCAACAAGGCGCTGCTGGCGGTTGACCGCTTCGCCTCGATCAATCTGGCCTATTGCCGGCATCAAGGCGCACTGGCGTTCGCCACCAGCCTGAAGGCGCTGACCGCGCACCCGGCGCTGCCGCATCAGGTCGATCCACAGGCGATCTACCACTACCTGTATTTCCACATGATCCCCGGCCCCGGCACCATCTACCGCGAGCAGCAGCGACTGCAGCCGGGCGAATGCCTGTTGTGGCAGAACGGCGAGATCCGGCTGGAGCGCTACTGGCAGCCGCTATTCGAAGAACACCACAGCCGGCCGTTCGACGAACAGAAAGCCCGTTTCATCGAGCTGCTGCAACAAGGCGTCAAGGATGCGGCTGCCGGAGCCGAGACCGGCTGTTTCCTGTCCGGCGGCACCGACAGCTCGACCATTGCCGGCATGTTGACCCGCGTCAGCGGCAAACCGGCACGCACCTTCTCGATCGGCTTCGAAGCTGAAGGCTACGACGAGATGGAATTCGCCCGGCTGGCGGTGAAGCAGTTCGGCACGCAGCACACCGAGTATTACGTCACCCCCGACGACGTGGTGGCCGGCATTCCGCTGATTGCCGCCAGCGCCGATCAGCCGTTCGGCAATTCCTCGGCGGTGCCGGGCTATTTCTGTGCGCTGAAGGCGCGTGAAGCCGGCATCGAACGCATGCTCGGCGGCGACGGCGGCGACGAGTTGTTCGGCGGCAATGCCCGTTATGCCAAACAGCGCGTGTTCGAACATTACGCGCGGGTGCCGGCCGGGCTGCGGCGCCACATGCTGGAACCGCTGATCCGCAAGCTGCCGGCGGCGTTCCCGCTGGCCGGCAAGGCGCGCAGCTACATCGAGCAGGCCAACACCCCGCTGCCGGCACGACTGGAAACCTACAATCTGCTGGAACGCTTCGGCGTCGCAACCGTGCTGCACCCGGACCTGCTGGCGCAGATCGACGCCAACGGCCCCGGCAAGCACCAGCAGCGCACCTGGCAGCAAACCAATGCCGAGACGCTGGTGAACAGGATGCTGGCGCTGGATTTCAAATACACGCTGGCCGACAACGATCTGGTCAAGGTCAATCTGGCCTGCGAAGTGGCCGGCGTCGACATCGGCTACCCGCTGCTGAGCGATGCGCTGACCGACTTCTCGCTTTGCCTCGACCCGGACTGGAAACTCAAGGGCAACCAGTTGCGCTGGTTCTTCAAGGAAGCGCTGCGCGGCTTTTTGCCGGACGAGATCATCACCAAGGAAAAACACGGCTTCGGCCTGCCGTTCGGCCCGTGGCTGCGCAAGCATGCCGGCCTGCAACAACTGGTGCGCGGCAGCCTGGAAGACCTGAAACGCCATAACATCGTCCGCCCGGACTTCATCGACACGGTGATGAAATCGGTGGAAATCCACCCCGGTTATTACGGCACCATGGTGTGGATCCTGATGATGCTGTCGCAGTGGTATGCGCACAATGAACACTGAGCGTGCGACGGCACCGCTGGCGGTGGTGGTCGGCGCCTGCGCCCACAGCCTGGCGGCAATCCGCGGCCTGGGGCGCAGCGGCGTGCGGGTGATCGCGCTGGAATCGGATCGCAACCGTCCCGGCAGCCGTTCGCGTTACGCCGCAATGCACTACGCTGCCGACACCAACGGCGATGGCCTGATCGACGCATTGATCGAACTGCACGGCAAGCTGCGCCCGGCCAGCCCGCCGGTGCTGATGCTGACCAACGACCGCATGGTCAAAACGGTTGCCAATCACTGGCCGCGGCTGGCCAGCCTGTACCGGCTCAGCTGGGCCGCTCATACCGCAGCCACCGCGTCGCTGCTGCTGAAAAGCAATATCGAGGCCGCCGGTCGTGCTGTCGGGCTGAATTATCCGGCCAGCCACACGCTGCAGCGGGTGGAAGATGTCGCCGGCGTCGCCGCCGGACTGAATTTCCCGCTGATCGTCAAACCGGTGGCGCCGCTGTCCGGCTTCAAGGTCTTGCGTGCCAATAACCAGGCCGAGCTGGAGCAGATCGTGCAGCGCTTCGCCGCCGACCTGCCGTTCGTAGTGCAGGAATGGATCGACGGCAGCGACAGCGACCTGTTTTTCGCTGCGCTGTACCTGCGCGACGGCAAGGTGCTGGCACGCTACGAGGGACAGAAATTGCTGTCGTCGCCGCCGGCAATGGGCCATACCGTGGCAGCGCAATCGACGCATAACGACGAAATCCACGCCATCGCCTGCCGCTTTTTTGCCCCGTTCAACATGAGCGGGCCGATGTCGCTGGAGCTGAAACGCGGCCCGGATGGCCGTTACTGGATCATCGAGCCGACCGTCGGCCGTACCGATTTCTGGCTCGATTGCTGCATCGCCAACGGCGTCAACCTCAGCCTGCTGGAATACCTCGATCAGGCCGGCCAGCCTTGCCCGCCGCAGGTGCAGACCGACCGCAGCGTCTGGTTCAATACCGAACGTAACCCGAAAGTCTGGTTCTGGTATCTGCTGCATTACGCACCGCGTTCCTGGCTGCGCCGGCCGCGCTTCACCTACCTGTGCAGCGACGATCCGCAGCCATTCTTCGCCGACATGCGCGAAGAGCTGCGCATCCGCTGGCAACGGCTGTTCCGGCGGCAGGCAGCACAATGAGCGCCCTGCCGCCGCTCGATGTCTGCATCAGCATCGATGCCGAATTCGACATCAACCACAGTCTTGGCCAGCCCGACAGCCACACGCCGATCGGCTTTGCCTCGATGCAGCGTCTGCTCGACGGCAAATCGCACGGGCTGGGTTTTATCCTCGATACGCTCGGCGCACATGGCCTGCCGGCAACATTTTTTGTCGAAGTCTTCTGTGCCCACCTGTTTGGCGTGGGCGAAGTGCAACAGATGGTGCAGGAAATCCGCGCCGCCGACAGCAGCCACGATATCCAGCTGCACGCACACCCCTGCTGGCGTTATTTCCGCGACCCGGACTGGCGGCGCACAGTGAAAACCATGCGCAAGAACGACTCGTGGGCCGGGCGCGGTGCCGAAGCGCTAGCGATGATGCGCGAGGCGATCGGACTGTTCAGCGCCATCGTCGGCCAGCCGCCGCTGGCATTCCGCAGCGGCAACCTGCAGGTCGATACCGACGTGCATGCCGCGCTGGCGCAACTCGGCGTACCGCTATCGTCGTCGGTCGGACTCGGCCTGACCCGGCCCGACGACGCGACACTGCAACGCTGGATCGCGCCAACGCGCCAGCACGGCGTGCTGGAAGTGCCGGTGGCGGCGTATGCCGAGCCGGGGCTGCGCGGTGAACGGGTCAAATGCCTGACCATCACCGGTACCAGCTGGCCGGTCACCCGGCGCATGCTCGAATGGGCCTACCGCACCCGGAACGGCCCGGTAGTAATCCTGACCCATGCCAGCGAATTCAGCAGCAGCATCAACACCGAACAGGGCGATCCGGCGCAGGTTGCCTACCGCCCCAATCCGCTGGTACAACGCCGCCTGCAACAATTGGCCGAATTTCTCGGCAACCAGCGCCAGCGCTTCCACACCACCACCTTCCGTGCCGGCAGCGCCGCCTGGCAGGCCGTAGCCGGCCGTGCCGATGCCAGATTCATCGCCCCACGCCATGCGGGGCTGGCCCGGATGCTGGAAACCGGCTGGATGCAGCTGCGCGGATAAGGCAACGACATGAATCACAGCATTGGCAATGCCACAGACCACGCAGCCTGCGACACGCAAGACCTCGCCGTTGAACTGGCGCAGTGGCAGCCGGCAGCCGGCAACGATGGCGGTTTTTTCGGCACTGCCTGCTTCCATGCGTGGTGCAGCGCGTTTTTGCCGCAGGAAAACTGGCAGCAGGAGGCGCACTTGCTATCGGTGCGCCGGCAGAACCAGCCGCTGTGTCAGGCCGTATTCGGCGTGCAGCGTTTCCCCGGTTTCAGTGCCTTGTCGCTGGGAGGATATTACTGGCCCTACCGCTCGCTGGCACAAACCGGCAGCTCGCTGCAGCTGGCAACGGCGATTGCCGCCAGACTCAAGGCTCAACACTGGCCAGTGATCCGTTTCGGCCCGGTACGCGCAGGCGACCCGTTGATCGAAGCGGTGCTCGACCGTTTGCGCGCGCAAGGCTGGGCCTGCCTGGAAAAGCCGCTCGGTACCAGCTGGCTGGTCGCCGTGCCGGAAAATGCGGCGGCTTTCGAAGCGCAATGGGGCAAGCACCTGACCGACCGCGTCGCGTATTACACGCGCCGGCTGAACAAAAGCGCACCGGTGCACATAGTCTGCGCCCCCCCGGCCACCACTGCCGAATGGCAACGACGCTGCGACGACTGCGCCACCATCGAGGCCAACTCCTGGGTCGCAAAAAGCGGCGGAGACACCAAATTTGTCGGCGAACGCAACCGGCAGTTCTGGCGCAGCCTGCTCGATGCCTCTGGCCAGCCACCGTTCCAGCTCTGCCTGCTGTACGTCGGCGAACGTCCGGTGGCATTCTCGCTCAACCTCGACCTCGGCGACACCCGCCACATCGTCGCCAACACCTACGACGAAGAATTCAAATCCAACAGCCCCGGCACCATTCTCACCGCCCACGTGCTGAAAGACACGCTGCAGCACGGCATCCGCCACGTCGATTGGGGTGCCGGCGACTCCGGCTACAAACAGCGCTGGGGCGCCACCGAAGGCGTGCAATTGCTCGACCGCCTGGCAATACGGCCGGGATTGCGCGGCATGGCATTGCGCTATTTGCTCCGCAAGCGCGGGGGGTATGGCTGAATGGGGCCGGGCAAAGGACCTGTTCGTCTGCCATTGCGAACGCGATGATGGCAGCCCTCAAATAGGTACAACCTGCCGCACATACACATCCTTTGCCCAGCCTTCCGGCGGCAACGCCCAACAAAACCCGGCCAAACGGGCAGTCAGCCGGCTGCGCTGACTGACGTTCAGCCATAGGAACTGTTGACCTTATGCATCTCGCAATCACCAGACTCATGCGCCTTCCCTGTCTCTTTGCCCTGTCGCTTGCTCTTGTCCTGCCCGGCTGCACGACCATTCAGCGCGCCGCTCATATGTACGGCAACGCAGCGCCTCTGCCCCGTGTATTTCATTACCGGGATGGTGGTTCAAGCACGTACTACTCGTTTGCGGTCGGCGATGCGGCACTACCGGATACCGTGGTTTTCTTCTATGGCGCGACAGGCTGCCCCAGCTGGAAGTCGGTGATGCCTGGCTACGTCGAAGGCCTCGCGGTCAATGCTCGCGTTTTCGTTCTCAACAAGCGCTTCGTCTCCGACCGCTCCATGGGGCTGTTCGACTGTGGTCGTGAATTTCATCTGGCAAACAATCCGGATCAATGGGTCGCCGACTATTCGGAATTCATCGCCGCGCAACTGGGTGCGGCATCGCACCGGCCCAGGAATATCGTATTGGTGGGGGTCTCGGAAGGCGCGCTCCCGGCAATCAAGGTTGCCGGATTGTTTCCCGCAGTTACCCATCTTGCGATTATCGGCAGCGGCGGCTACTCAATGCGCAAATCGCTTGCCACGCTCAGGGAACGAGGGGCGATACCGTTCGACGTCGATTCGGGCTGGGAAAAAATTGCCGCCGACCCTCGCAGTATCGAGCAGAGCTGGTATGGCAATCGCTATCGCTGGTGGGTGGATATCATGGACATCGACCCCGTCGCCGATCTTTTGCAGTTGCATATCCCGGTTCTGGTCGGCATGGGTGAGCAGGACCAAAGTGTTCCGGTTGAGTCGGTGCATTTCCTCGCAACGAAGTTCCGGGAAGCAGGGAAAGACAACCTGATTGTCCGTATCTATCCCGGCGCAGACCACCGTTTGCATGCCAATGGCGCATCTTATCGCCATGCGTTTTTTGCCGAACTGGGGCGCCTGCTGCAGCCGACACCCGACGCAGCACCACGCTGAATCGCCGATTGGGAAGTTCGTGGCTCATGGCTTACATAGCATTTTCAGCGGCGCCCGTTTTCACTCTCTGGCCGGCCGCTTGCCATTTCAAGCCAAGCCTTGCCATCAGAATCGCAGCAGCGCCATGCCACATGCCTCGCGCAGCCGGGCTGCAAGCCAATATCCATGCGGCCTGCAGCCCGACACCGAATCCGCTCAGCCCTTCGCCGCCCGGATCAGGTTCTTGATACGCTTTTTCAGCCCATAGCGTTCCAGCACGGCGCCGATGTCGGACGACAGGTTGCCGAGCCGGTAATGCAGGCTGGCCAGCAGGCGGTGGCGCAGCGTCGGGCGCAGCAGGTAGACGTCTTCGAATTCCTGCCGATGGGTGGCGAACGTCGCTTTGTATTGGGCTTCGCCGGGGCCGAAATCGAGGATGGCGTAGCTGCCGTGGCTGAACACGTCTTGCAGGATCAGGAACAGCAATACGTTGCCGGGCGAGAGGCTGGCGCTGTCGGGCAGGTAGCCTATGGTGTCGTAGATCAGGTTGTCGCCGTGGCGGCGGCACCAGGCAAAAGCGATGGCGCGCTCGCCGTCGCGCAGCAGGTAGCCGCGCGCATCGCCACGTTCGGCGGCGGCCACCATGCCCTGCAGGAACTCTGCGTCGGCCGGCAGGCCGGCGTCGAGCAGGCGGGTCTGGTAGGTCTGCTGCGAGATGGCAGCGGCTTCGGCATGAAAACGCGGCATGTCGGCTGCCGCGGTATAGATTTCGCAGCCGTTGCGCTGCGGATCGCGTTCGAGAAAACGGCGCACCGAGCGGCTGAGGTTCTGGCGCGATTTGGCGGAGAAACGTTTCAGGTAATCATCGAAACTGCCCACGATTTCGACGTAATGCAGCACATCACGATAGCGCACATAACGGATGAAATCGCCATAACGGCCGATGCCAGGGTCAAAACGTTGGGCATCAACCTTGCGGCAGAGAAAGCCATCAGCCTCCGCCGGCAGCGCTGCCTGCATTAGCGGCGGCGCATCCGGCCAATCGGCCAGGCCAAAGCGCAGCGGATCGGCCACCAGCAGCTGCGGCTGCCAGCTGCCGAGCAGCAGCTCGCCGAGCATGAATTTCAACCGTGGGCGCAGCAGGCTGGTTTCTGCGCTGTCGATAACTGCCAACATGTTCCCCTGTTGATGAGTGTTGGTTGCCGGCTGCCGGATCAACGCGCCAGCAGCAAGCACATGCGAGCCAGGAAACGCATCGGTGTGCGGTCCCACGAACCGAGGCGCGGCACTTCGAACAGGGCATTGCGATTGCGCGCCACGCCCTCGCTGGTCGACAAGGCATAACGGAAGCCGGCACGCTGCACCTGCGCCACATGCTGTGGCAAGTAATCGTTGCCGGGTTTACCGTTCGGATAGGCAAACAGCTCGACCGATTCACCCAGCAAATGCTCCAGCTGCGCCTTGCTAGCGCGGATTTCGGCCTCTGCCGCCACATCGTCGAGCCGTGCCAGGATCGGGTGATTGACGGTATGCGCGCCTATGTCGATCAGCTCAGACTGGTTCAGTTGACGCAGTTGCTCGCTGCTCAGCATGAGGGAGTCTGGCAGGCTAGCACCGGCGTATTGCGCCAGTCTGGCGATCAGGCTCTGGCGCTCGTCCAGCGTCTGGTATTTGATCTGCAAGGTAACCTTGTTGGCGGCGGAACGACGGCCGGCCCAGTCGTCGAGCTGCCAGCTACCAAGGCCGAACGCTTGCAGGTCAAACAAACCGGCCGGTGCCTGACGAAAAATTTCGGTAATTGCGTCGTTGAACATCAGCCCGCCATCAAGAAAACCGGGCGCGACGAATACCGTGGCCGGCACATCAAAACGCTGCAATACCGGCAACGCCACTTCCAGATTGTCGGCATAGCCATCGTCGAAAGTGACGGCAACCGTCGGCGCCGGCAGCCGGCCCTGTTGCAGCTCGTCCAGCGCCTGACGCAGCGGCGCGACGCGGAAATAGCGGCTGATAACTTCCATCTGCACCGCGAACATCGCTGCGTCCGGCACATCCGGCAGCATTGGGTCGGGTTCCGGCAGCACCCGGTGATAGATCAGCACCATCAGGCCGGATTTCCCGCTCAAGCGCGCCAAGGCGCCAATGGCGGAACGTGCGATGCCCAGGCCGATCATCGCCCTCCTCCCGGCTGCGGTAGCTTGCGGCGCACACGCATCGCAGGCATAGCCCTGCCGCGTGCCGGCACAACGCTTGCCTGATGCAGATCAAGCCAGCGATACATTGCCAGCAGGGTTACCGTCAGGTAATACGGCAAATCGAAGTACGCCAGACTGAGGAAGGCTCCGCCGACGGCAAAGCCGATGATGCTGACCTTGGCCATCAGCGCAAAGCGGGTAATCCAATCCAGATCCGGATTGCCATTGGCGCGTTTGTGCACTGTACTGGCCAGACGCCAGCTGAATACGCCAAATAGCAGATACAGCGCCAAACCGATGAAGCCGTGTTCGCCGAGTACCTGGAAATAGATACTGTGCGCCGCGTGGATATCTTCCGGATTAGGCGCATAGCGGGCAAACAGGCTGCCTTTGTAAATCGCGAATCCGCCACCCAGCCAGTGATCGGTAGCCAGATTGAACGCCATCCACCAGGCATTGATCCGGCCCATTGCCGACGCGTCCTGATCATAGGTTTTGATCGTATCCATCCGGTTATGCCAGGAGTCCGGCATGAAGGCGAGAATGGCAAAGCCGGCGAATACCAGCAGGATGCCCAGCGGCAGCTTGCGATCCGATTTCAACCACAGGAAGGCGGCCATCGAGCCGATCGCCAGGAATGCACCACGCGACTGGGTGCCAAAAGTCGCCAGTGCACTGGCCGCCGCGCAGCCAAAGGTAAATAACTTGAGCCAGCGATTCTGCGTCTGGAACGTCAGGTAATACAGGATCGGGATCGACACCACAAAAGCCAGGCCGATTTCATTATTGCCGTAGATAAACGACCCAGGCGGCCCCCACACCCGGCCTCCGCCACCGCCAGACAGCGTATACAAACCGCTTTTCACCCCCAGCAAGCCGATTGACATGGCGTAAACCCAGATCAGCAGCTGGATCTGGCGCTTTTCCACCACCACAATGATGGTCATGAACAGCATGAACATGATCTTCGCCACTTTGCCCAGCATCTCCTGACTGTCTTCCGGGTAGAGCGCGACTATCGTCGTCACTACCATCCACAGGCAGAACGCGCCCCAGATTTTCACCACTGGCAATTTGGGAATGCTGCGCACCTGATCGCGATGCATCAGCATCGACAGCAGCGTCAGCGCAGCGGCAGCCAGCCCCAGCTGCAGGTCAAAGGCAAAACCGTACGCCAGCCGGTGCGGGTTCATCACGCTGATCCAGGCCCACAACAATGCCCCGACATAAGGGCGTTTCAGCGCGGCGGGCGTCAGCCAGGCAAAAATTGCAACAATCAGTAAGTCACGCATGTTCGATCAATCCAGGATTTGCGGCTCAGGCCAGATATTTGCGCTGCCACAGCAACACCTGCAGTACACGAATGATATCCGCTGCGCGGCCACCTTTGCCCTGACGCAGTTGTTCCAGCTGCTGCTGTACCCGGTCAATGCGCAGATACGGCAATTCGGTACACGCGCTTTGCAGCAGATCGCGCGCGGGCTGGTACAGATCGGTTCTGAGCCAGCTGGCAACCGAGGTCGGAAAACCCATTTTGTCGCCGCGCGTGCGGACGAGCTCCGGAATCCGGCCGCGCATCGCTTCGCGCAGGATGAACTTGTTCCATGGGCCGTGCAATTTCCAGTCAGAGGCCAGCGAGAAGCCGAATTCGACCAGCCGGTGGTCGAGGAACGGCACCCGCGCCTCGATCGAGCAGGCCATCGAATTGCGGTCTTCAACGCGCAGGTAAATCGGCAACGGCTCTTCGGTCACCGACTGTTTGAGAATATTCGCCAGCGTCGGCGGGCTGGCGACACGATCCAGCGGGCATGCGTCGGCCAACTGCGGGTCGAACCAGTGATTGCTTTTGAGCTTGTCGCGCCAGCGCCGGTCGGCGCCATCGCGATACGCCGGCAACGTCATCAGCGCGCTCTTCAGCATATGTTGCAGCACTGCGCCGAACAACGGCCGCGCCGCCTGTCCCTGCGCCTCGGCATAAGCGGTGATCTCGCGCCACGCCTTGCCGAGCTGCCCGGCGCGTGCCAGCGTGTACCAGTAATCGCGGAAATAGCTGGGATAACCGCCGAGCACCTCATCGGCACCCTGGCCGTTGAGCAGCACCTTGACGCCGTTGTCAGCCGCCAGCTGCATCAGCTGATAGCCAATCACCGCGGTCATCGAATGAAACGGCTCGTCGTGGAAACCGAGCAGTTTTTCGAAATCCTGCCAGATGCGCTGCGGCGAAGTCTGCAGCGGCACCAGCCGGGCACCGGTCTGGGCCAGCGTGGCATCGATGTACTGGCGTTCGTCGAATTCGGGCGACATGTAGCAGAAAGCCAGCAGTGGCGACTGGTCGCCATTGGCCACGCGACGTCGGGCGGCGGCACACAGGATCGACGTCGAATCCAGCCCGCCGGACAAATTGACTCCCACCGGCACATCGCTGCGCAATTGCAGCGCAATCGAATCCTCGAACAGCGCGGCAAACCGTTCCGGTGCATCCGGCATGTTTGCGCGCTGCGTTGTATCGATCTGCCAATAAGGCCATTGGCGGTACTGCCCACGCTGGATACTGAACGCATAGCCGGGCGGCACTTGTTCGATGTCGGCAAAGAAGGTACTGCAATCCTGATCCAGACTGCCGTTAAGCAGGAAGCTCGCCACCCGGCCCATATTGGCCTGCGGCTTGAGCTGGCCGGAAGCCAGGATCGACTTGATCTCCGACGCCAGCAGCAGGTAACGCTCACCTTGGTAACGGTACAACGGCTTGATGCCGATGCGATCGCGCGAGCCGAATACCTGGCCACTGTGCCGGTCATGGATCACGAATGCCCACATGCCATTCAGGCGCTGCAGGCAAGCCTCGCCCCACTGCAGATAGCTTTTCAGCAACACCTCGGTGTCGCCATGCGAAACGAACTGGTGCCCCAGCGCCTGCAGCTCGGCGCGCAACTCGACAAAGTTGTAGATTTCGCCGTTGAACACGATGGTGTAGCGCTCGTCGCCGGTCGACATCGGCTGGTGGCCGCACGGGCTCAAATCCTGGATCGACAGGCGGCGGAACGCCAGCCCGACGCCGTCGCGGCTCCAGTAGCCGCTGTCGTCCGGCCCGCGATGGCGGATCACGTCGGCCATCGCCTGCAGCCAGCCCGGATCGACCGGCTGGCCCGATTTATCTACTACCGCTACCAATCCACACATTTACGACTTTCGAATTCAGCTGATTTTGCCGGCAGCGCGCAAAGCATCCAGATATATACCGGCGATTTGCGTCGCCACGCTTTCCCAGGTCAAGTCAGTTACGCTCTGCCTGCAGCCCGCTGCGTCAGTTTCTGCTATTTGCCGCAAAACCGCCTCTTTGATGGCTTGCTCGTCATGCGGCCGGATAAATCGCACAAATGTGCCGAATCGGGATGCATCCATCCCATGCTGGTCCGTCATGACGACCTTGGTGCCCGCAGCCAGCGACTCAAGCACCGACAACGGCATCACCTCGGAATTGCTGGGCAGGCAGAATGCGCCGGCAGCAGCATAAGCCGAAGCCAAGAGCGGATCGCTGTAATTTATTCTTCCAACGTATTTAACATTGTCAAATCGCTGGATCTCGCGCAAATAGGGTTCATTGGCCTGGGTAGTTTCGCCGACAATGACAATTGTCTTGCCGCATCCTGCCAATGCCCGGACCAAAGTGAGCTGATTCTTGTGATCGCAGACTTCGGCGACATTCAGGACAAAACCCGGTTCAACTGCATATTCCCGACAAAACAAATCCGGCTCGGCTTTAAAAAACCGCTGCGGAATTCCATTTGGAACAATCGAGATTTTATCCAGCGGCACATTAAAGGCCTGGTTGATGGACTGGCGCTCAATCGGGCCCAAAGCAATCAAATGATCCGATTCGTGCAGGAACGAAGCAATATGCCGATATTCGGTCTGCACATTCCAGCCTGTCAATTTTCCCACCACCCGATCGAGAAACCGGGCCTGGCGGCCGAGGCTCCGGGTCCAGTGAGGCCGGATCAGCGGGGAGCCAATGGCAACCTTACCAATTGCCTTGGCGTGCTGAATAATGCGCTGGCACCCGTTAATGGCGGAAAAGGCGTGAATGACATCGTACGTGGACAAATCCACAGCGACAGGATCGACAAGCTCTGCCTGCAAGCCCTGCTTCTGCAATGCCGCAAGCGTTTCGCGAATCTGGATATTCAGCCCGCCCAGATACTGAAATACCGTGGGACTGGTCATCAAGGCAACCCGGACATCCTTCAGATCATTGCGCATTGCCTTATTCATTCGAGCACCTTCTGGTAAAAATCGAGAATTCTGCTTTCAATTTGCTGTTTGCCAAACCGATGCATGACATACGGCCGGGCCTGTTCGGCCATGCGTTGCAAGCGCGGCGAGTCCTGCAACAGCTGCTCCAGCTGGCACAGCTTTTCCGCGTCGTCCCCGGCGGCGAGCAGCATCCCGCCGGGACAGCCCTGCAGAATGTCGCGCGTGCCCGGCACGTCGGTGCCCACCGCCGGCACGCCGCAGGCCATCGCTTCGGCAGTAGCCAGGCCGAAGCCCTCGGTCCAGCTGTTGAGCACATGCAGGTCGAGTGCGGCGAAATACTCCCACGGAGTATCGCGAAACCCGGCAAACAGTATCCGTTGCTGCAATCGCAGCTGCTGCACCAGCGCCTGTGCCTCGCCCAGCAACGGCCCGTCACCGACGAACAGGAAGCTGACCCGAGGCTGACGCGCCATCAAGCCGGCCAGCAGGCGGATCAGCTCCAGTGGCCGTTTCTGCTCCGACATGCGGCCGACTGCGCCGAGCAGCATGGTGTCGTCGCCGATACCGAATTGCTGGCGAATCTGCCGCCGTGCCACAGGGTTGGGCACGAAACGCCCGGTATCGACGCTATTCGGGATCACCGCCGTTTTGATGTCCGGGCGCAGCAACGGGCGGTAATTGGCGAGAAAGTGGTCGAGTGCCGATTGCGACACGCCGTACACGCCTTTCAGGCTCTGGAATGCCTCACGCAAATGATTGACCGTCCACGGCGGCAGTTTGGCCAGCGGAAACGCATTGTGAATGCTGGCGATACACGGGATGCCGCATTTGTGCGCCAGCCACAGCGCCGAACCGCCGTAGAAGGTCCAGCAAAAGAATACGTGCACCAGTGCCGGATCGGTACGCTTGAGCAACGCGCGCGAAAACAGGCTGGCGCGCAGTTTGTTGAGACGGCGCCACGACCAGTCCTCGATGAACGGCGGTGGATCGTAATGGCTGACCGGCACCCCCTGCTGGCGCAACTGCTGCGCCCACTGATCGACGCCACGGAATTTGCGGATGGCGATGCTCGGCTGATAGCCATTGGCACGCAATAGCCGCGCTTCGTCGGCCATGCGGATTTCCATGCCACCCAGCTCGCCGGAATAGCTGGTGATCAGTACACGCCGATTGGGCCCGGGTTGCGTCACCGTCAGGTCCTTCCCAGCCTGGCGAGCAGCTTCTGTCGCACCATCGCCACCTCGGCGGTAACCGGATGATTCACCGCAAATACGCTGGCAAGCCAGCCACACCCGCCCAACACCCCGCCCAGCATCAGGCTCGGCAGTGGCGGCAGCCAGCCGAATTGCGCCAGCAGACCGGCCACGGTAGCACCGGCGGCGGTCGCCAGCGCCACCAAGGCACTCTTGCGATTATTGAGCAGCAGTTCGAGCGGCGAATACGCCAGCACCGCTTTCATTGCCCGTAAAGACGAAAACAGGTTGATCACATTCACAGTAGCGACAACGATCGCCACGTATAGCAAACCAAAAAACGACGCTGCAAATATGCCGACGACCTGCAGTAGCGTAGACAAGGTAATGATCCCCGCCACCGCCTTGGCCATGCCGTTTGCCAGCAGGATGTGGCGAAACAGGAAAAAGCCTCCGAAATGGCAGATGTAGGCAATACACATGACACGTGCTACCGGAACAGCCTCCAGCCACTGATCGCCCAGCAATACCACAATCACCGGATAGGCCAGCGCCGCCAGCGACAGGAAAAACGGCCATGCGAGCACGGTGGTGTATAGAGAAGCCTTGATCAGCACCGGTTTCAGATCCTGCTGCCTGCGCAGCGTATCGGAAAAATACGGCAGAATGATCGGATTGATCGCGTTCGTCACCGTACGATGAAACAGGCGCACAGTGCCTAATGCCTTGCTGTAGATACCGACCGAATGCATGCCGAGCTGTTTGCCGATGATGATGTCCGGCGCCGCAACGCCGATTTCATCGACAATGCTGGCACCGCCGGCAAAACCGACGAAATGCAGCACCTGGCGCAACTCTTTTACGCCCGGCAGCCACGGCAGACCGCGTGGACGGAAAAACACCAGCACGATGACGGTGGTCAGCGTTGCAGCAGGCGTGGCCCAGGCCAGGCTCATCACTCCGTATCCGGCCAGCGCCAGCCCGACCGATACCGCCAGGCTGACCAGCGAGCTGAACAAATTGATGATGCTGATATCGCGGAATTTCAGCTCGCGGCTCATGTAGGCCATGGTGACCGAGCCGAACGGAATGATGGCGAAATTGAACGCCAGCACGCTCAGCACGTCGAACAGGCGCGGCTCGCCATAGAAGCGTGCCGCCGGCACCGCCGACAGCATGATGATCAGCGCCAGACTCCAGCTGGTGGCAAAGCTGACGCTGTAGACGGCACGAATCTTGTCGCGGGTCAGCTCTTTTTCCTGAATGATGTACTGGCTGACACCGAGATCGCGAAACACCTGCGCGATACCGGCCCACACGGCGGCCAGCGAATAGACACCGGTATCGGACGGCGTCAGCAGGCGTGACAAGACCATCGTGCCTACTAGCGACAGCACCAGCGACAGATATTTCTCGGCAAACGAGAAGACGATCGAACTACGGATATTCCCCATGAATCAACGGCTCATTTCTGGTTGGCCTGGAACAGGTAGCCCTGCAGATAGGCGATTTCCCAGCTGGCCTTGAATATCTCGCGCCGGTCACCGCGCAGGCGCCCCTTGAGCCGGCGCCAGTGCTGGGCCATAAGCTTGCGCCATTTCCAGCGCGGGATGCCGCGCCACAGCGGCATGTTTTCCGGCCAGTCGCCACGCTCTTTCAGATACTGGCCACGACCGAATTTGTACGCCCGCTGCAGCACCCATTGCTGTTCCAGCTGCTGCGGCCGGATGATGTGTTCGACCGTCGCCGCAGCACAATGCCAAGCCTGGTGGCCGAGTTTGCCCAGCGTTTCGTTGAAGCTGGTTTCGCTGCCCATCGGGTAGTGCTGCCCCTTCGGGCCAATCGACTCATCGAAACGCACTCCGTTGGCAAAAATCTCCGCGCGCACGGCCATATTGGCACCCCAGACCATACCCGGCGCAATCGGCCCGGTCGGACTGTCATCCAGCACCGCGTAGGTGACTCCGAGCGGCACCCAGTCAAGTACCCACTGCGGCGGCGGGAATGGCCAGCGCGGCACGATGCGGCCGCCGAACACGGCATACTGCGGCTGCTGGCGTGCCTGCAACACCAGTTGACTCAGCCATTCGGGCTCCGGAATCGCGTCATCGTCGGAAAACACCACCAGATCGCCTTCTACATGCTGCAGTGCCTGATTCAATGCCGGATTCTTGCCCTGTCTGGCCTCGTACAGATAAGTCAGCGGCAATCTGTCCTGGTACGACTTGATCAACTCGGCGCTGCCGTCGGTACTGGCGTTGTCCACCAGCACCAGCTTCCAGCCGCCTTCCGGGGCGCGCAGGCGGGTATAGGCATCCAGCACCGGCGACAGCGTCTTGCTGCCGTTATAGCTGGCGATAATCACGGTCAGCATCCAATACCTCCGGTGCCGCAAACAAGCAGATGGGGCATTCGATTAATTCCCGACAGGCAGAAAATGTGCGCCCTTTTTCCTGCAAAGGGCTGCGGAACGCAAGACTGGACGCAACTCGGACAACAAGCGTACGGTTGCCAGCCAATTTGCCAGCAGCTCGGTCAATTCTCTTTTGGTCAGGAAATCGACCAGCGGCTGCACCATTCCATTGATTGCCAGCTGCTGCAGCTTAAACAGAGTGGAGTGCTGCGGGTATTTCATTCCCACCAGCAAACCAGCCCTGATGCGGTCACTGCGCAAGCGGACGGCTTCCAGCGCCCGTGGAGCCGGTCGTGGCGATTTTTCCCGCAGATGCACAATCCGTGCGCCAGTGACAACCGCGACCGGAAAGCGGTGGTAAGCGATCCGGTTCAGCAGATCGTCATCCTCTCCATACATGAAAAACAAGGGGTCAAAGCCTCCAACCAGCTCCAGACAATCCCGCCTGAGCATCCAGGCGGCAGCGTTGACGCCGTGTAAACGATAAAATGGCTGCATTCTGCCCAGGACTGCATCGGAAAACATTTGCGGAGCATACTGGTTGAAATATGCCCGCTGAGTCGTCGGGTCCAGCCGTTGCTCGTCGGCCGAACAATGGAGCGGGCTTGCCACACCATACTCCGGGTGCGAACGCATGAAATCTGCCAGTATCTGCATGGTATCCGGCAACAAGAAAGCATCCTGATTAAGCAAGAAGATGAAATCCGCTCCCTCGCGCAGGGAGTGCGCGATGCCCAGATTATTGCCTCTGCCGAACCCCAGGTTTTCTTTGCTGCGAATCAGGTGCGCTGCAGGATATTCGCGCTCGACAATCGCCGCAGTATCGTCACTGGATGCGTTATCCACCACGATTGCACGGCACGGGAGATTGCTTGCGGCGACCGAGTCCAGAACCCGCCTGATCCACGGAGCCCCGTTATACGTTACGACCAGAACATCTATTTTCATCGCAATTCATTTCTTCAAGAATACCGGGCCCGTATGCGCAGCCGATTACGTCAATGCCATACCGACGACATGCATTCATACCGTGCCAGTGTGGCCGCCCCTTCCCCCTCGGCCGCGAAAATAAGGTCGTCGGACTGAAGTCCGACCTACAAGGGCCACTTATTTTCGCGGCAGTGGCCCCCTCCCCGAATGGCTTAGCCGACTACTTTCGTTCAGGTCTGAAGCTCGCCCAACCTGCTTACCACGTAACGATATTTGCCGGATTTCTCCGGCTCGATCACCGTCACGTATTCAATATCCAGACGCACCCCCTCGCCCAGTCGCAAGCGGAACGTATCATGAATCCCCGGCTCGCACACGGCCGCTTGATAGCGCGCGTCGGTCACCAATTGCAGCCGGCAGTGCTGCAATGTTTCCTGGATCACCTTGAAGCCGTTGACGCCCGGCATATCGCGCAGCAGTGCGGCAAAGGCAATGCCATGCACCGCGGCGCCATTTTCCGCACGCAGCAGATCGTTGCTGCGGCCATGGATCTCTCCCAGCAGCGGCAATCCCCTGCCGCACGGACACTGGCGCTCGTCGAGCACCGCCACGTCACCGTTCCTGTAGCGCACAAACGGGAAACCGGTGCTGTACAGGTGCGTAATCACCACCTCGCCGGCCTCGCCATGCGGCAACGGCTGCCCCTGCTCATCGACGATTTCGACGATGATGTCTTCGGCGGTAATGTGCATACCGCCCGCCGGGCAGGCATGGGCGATGAAACCGGCATCGCGGCCGCCATAACCGTTCGCCACCGGACAGCCGAACACCCGCTGCAGCACATCGGCCTGATGCGGGTACATGCGTTCGGCGGTGCAGAACGCCACCTTGATGCCGAGATCATCGAGCCGGATTCCCCGTTGCTCAGCGCGCTGCGCCA
>CALMFQ010000014.1 GCA_937863215.1 uncultured Pseudomonadota bacterium | reverse complement strand
TTGACTTCGAAAATCACCCCGCCGCTATCCAGCGACAGCACGGCATGCCATTGGCCGGCCGGGTTTTCCACCACTGCCGCGCCTTCACCCAGCACGGCGCGGTCGGTGACGGCGCCGCTGTCGTCGAAATACAGCACGACAAAGCGGCCACGCAGCGGGTATAGCTGCTCCCAGGTGTGCGGATGGCGGTGCGGGCGCACGTAGGTGTCCGGCTGCATGGCAATTGCCAGCCGCTGGATCGGGTCGTCCAGCTGCGGGTGCAGGTTGTGGTTGGCGCGCAGGCGCGGCGATTGTTGCGCTTGCTGGCCAAGCTGGTCGAGCAGGGCGGTGCTGATCTGTTTCATGATTGCGGGCGACGGGCAAAAGATGCCGCAGTATAGCATCGTCATTTCGGCAGGCCGCGTGGGGCTTGAAACTTGCGCCGCAGCGCACCATTTGTCATCTGCAGCCCCTATACTGCCCGCCTCGATATTAGCGATAACACTGGATACAACATGAGTGACAACAAGCTGGAGCATTTTCTCGAAAGCGCCATTTTCTACAGCCGCTGGCTGCTGGTGCCGTTCTATGTCGCGCTGATCGGCGGCATTGGCGCGCTGTTCGTCAAGCTGGTCAAGGAATTCGGCGAGCTGGTGCATGTATTGCTGGGCGGCGGCGACGGCAATGCGATCCTGCCGGTGCTGAGCCTGGTCGACATTACGCTGGTGGCCAATCTGCTGGTGATCGTGATTTTCAGCGGCTACGAGAATTTCATTTCGCGCCTGGACGTGGCGCACAATTCGCCGGACAAGCCGAGCTGGATGGGCAAGGTGACTTACGCCGATCTGAAACTGAAATTGATCGGCTCGATCGTGGCGATTTCGGCGATCGATCTGCTGAAGGCGTTCGTCAACATCAAGTCGGCCAACCACGAGGAACTGGCGTGGCAGGTCGGTATCCACTTCACTTTCCTGGTTTCCGGCGTGTTGTTTGCGTTGACCGACAAGCTGTCGGCCAAGCATTAACGCCGGCGTTGCGGTCAGCCGGCGGGAATCACATCGGCAAACACGAAGCCGTCGCGCTCTACCACCTCGCCGATGCTGACGTCGATGCGCCGGTGGAAAAACGGGCCATCGACCACAACCGTGTGGAATTCGCCGTTTTCGCCGCAGGGATCGACGTCGGCCGGCAACTGCGCCAGCAGCGCGCCATCCCAGCGCCGGCCGGCAAAGCTGGCCGGCAGGCGGCGCGGATCGACGCAGCACAGATAGGTTTCGACGCCGGCAGCGAGCATACTGGTTGCCAGCTCTGCGGTCGGTATCTCCCACAGCGGAAACACCGGTTCGATGCCGCTGCCGGCTAGATTCTGCTCGCGGTAGCGGCGGACGTCGGCGAGAAACAAGTCGCCGAACGCCATCTGCTCAATGCCGGCGGCGCGGGCGTTGGCAACGAAATCGCCCATCAGCTGCGCATAAGTGGCGTTGTCGCACGGGTAGGGAATCTCGACGGTCTGCAGCGGCAGGCCCGCCGCCGCTGCCTGCCGGCGCAACAGCTCGCTGCGCGTGGCATGCATCGCCACCCGGTCGAATGCCTGATTCACCGTGCAGAACAGCCCGACCACTTCGCAGTCGCTACGCTGGCGCAATACATGCAATGCCCAGGCGCTGTCCTTGCCGCTGCTCCAGCTCAATAGGGTACGTTTTTTCATGTTGCCGTTCCCGGTTGACGCGGCAGGCGGGCGAGAAAGCGGTCGAGCTGGCTGGCGAATGCCTGCCGGTCGGCCTGGCTGAATGGCGGCGGGCCGCCGGTTTCGACGCCACTGCTGCGCAGCGTATCCATGAAATTGCGCATGTCCAGCGCCTCGCGGATATTGTCGCGACTGTAAAATTCGCCGCGTGGATTCAGTGCGTGGCCGGCTTTGTCGATTACTGCCGCCGCCAGCGGGATGTCGGCGGTAATCACCAGATCGCCGGCCTGCACCTGCGCCGCGATATGGTTGTCGGCCACGTCGAAGCCCTTTGGTACTTGCACCGCGCGTATCCACGGCGACGGCGGGGTGCGCAGAAACTGGTTGGCCACCAGCACCAACGGCAGTTGCAGCCGCTCGGCGGCGCGGTAGAGAATATCCTTGATCACGCCGGGACAGGCGTCGGCATCGACCCAGATGTGCATACGCTGCTCCGGCGACAAAAACGCGACACGATACGCCGCGTTGCCGGCGCTGTCACTGCCCGGCAACGACATGTGAATAGAGCCTGCATCGTCGCAGCGGGCTATCATGCAGCGTCCAGTCTGCCGTGCGGAATCTCCATGAAATCGTTGCCTGCCTATCTGCGCTGGCTGTTGTCGAACCCGATGCCGGTGGCGCATACCACCAGGCAGCGGCGCGCGTTTTCGCTGCACGACTTCTATCGGGTGGTGCTGATGCTGGCGCTGGCAGAGCTGCTGATCGGTGTGCCGCTGTTTGCCGCCAATCCGGCCGGCTCCTATCCGGTCGTCAGCGCGTTCGTCGGCTTGCTGCTGCTGTCGATGCACATCAACCGCAACGGTCGGCCGCGCCGTTCGATTACCGTGTTTTCGTATGCCTACACCGGCATGGTGGTGCTGTATCAGGTCACCAGCTCCAGCCTGGTGCTGGGCAGCTCGCTGGCGACGGCGTTCCTGCCGATTCTGGCATTGATTTCCGGGCGCCGGGCAGCGATCGGTTTTGCCGTGGTGGTGGCGCTGGCGGGGCTGGTGAATGTAGTCAACCATCAGCTGGGCGGGCCGATTCCGGTGTTGTTCCCGACGCCGCTGCCGGTGCAGTGGTTCGTGCAGATGCTGGCGCTGGTGGTGGCGATGCTGCCGTTCGTGCGCGCCATCGAGACATTGAATTCCACTCTGCAGGACAAGGACGACGAGCTGCAGTTGCGCCAGGCCGCCGAACAGGCGCTGCAGGCGAGCGAGCAGCGTTTCCGCGATTTCTCCGCCTCCAGTTCGGACGGCTTCTGGGAGCTGGATGCCGCGTTGCGCCTGATTGCGCTGACGGCGAGCAATACCCAGCAGGAGCATGCGCTGCGCAAGATTCTCGATCCGGGCGTCGCGGATGCCGGCAACCCGCTGCGCCTGAGCCTGCAATTGCAGCAGCACCTGCCGCTGCGCAATCTGGAAATCGCCGTACCGCTGGACGGCCAGGCGATCTGGTTCAATCTCAATGCGCGCCCGGTGTTCGATACGCACGGCGTATTCGTCGGCTGGCGCGGTACCGCCAGCGATATCGGCGAACGCAAGCAGATCGAGGCGCAGCTGGTACAGCACCGCGACCACCTGAGCGACATGGTGGCGGAGCGCACGCGTGAGCTGGAGACGGCTAAACAACAGGCAGAGGCTGCCAATCACGCCAAGAGCCTGTTTCTGGCCAACATGAGCCACGAGCTGCGCACACCGATGCACGCGATCTGCAGCTTTGCCGAATTGGGCCGGCTGCAGCTTGGGGGCGAGCCGGACATGGCCAAGCTGGCACGCTATTTCGCCAACATCCAGCAGAGCGGCGACCGCATGGTGACGTTGCTCAACGGTCTGCTCGACCTGGCCAAACTGGAAGCGGGGCAGATGCGCATGAATATCGAGCCGCACGATCTGCGCACGGCGATCGAACATGTCGCCGAAGAGCTCGGGCCGCTGCTGCAGGAGCGGCAACTGCAGCTGGTGCGGAACTATCCGCCATGCAGCCTGCAATTGCCGCTCGACGCATTCCGCATCGAACAGGTGATACGCAATATCCTCGCCAACGCCATTCGCTATTCGCCGCCACAAGCTACGATCCGTATCGATTTCGCCGAAACCGAGCTGGCCGATGGCCGGCCGGCATTGCACATCGGTATTGCCGATCAGGGCGTCGGCATTCCCGAGGCGGAACTGGAAAGCGTATTCGAAAAATTCGTCCAGAGCAGCTCTACCGCCACCGGCGCCGGCGGCACCGGACTTGGTCTGGCGATCTGCCGCGAGCTGGTGCTGCTGCATGGCGGCCGTATCGGCGCACGCAACCAGCCGCAGGGCGGTGCCGTGTTCGATGTGGTCTTGCCGCGCCTGGCGGCCGATGCCAACGATGCGATGGGGATTTGAGCCAGCGTTCAGGCCCAGCCGGCGTAATGCCCGTCATGGCGTCGCGCCAGGCTGCGCAGGCTGACTTCCGCTGCCGTCAACGCCGCCGAGCCCGGCTGCAGCGGCGCCAGGATGCTTACCAGCCACGCCCAGCGGTCATCTGCGCCATCGAACGGCTGCAGCTCGGCCTGATAATCCAGCGGTGCGCAATCGTTGATGAATGCCTCGGCTTCGTCCGGTTCGGCGAACAGGAAAGTGAATTCGATAAATCCAGCCATTGGTGCCGTCCCGGATAAAAGAGCCGAATGGTAGCGCAGGATAATGCGATAATCGCCGATTATTTTCGCCAAGATAACCCATGAGTATTCAATGGTTTCCCGGCCACATGGCCTCGGCGCGCAAGCAGGCGGCCAAGACCATGGCCAATATCGACGTGGTGGTGGAAGTGCTCGACGCACGCATCCCCGCTGCCAGCCGCAACCCGATGATCGACGAGCTGCGCAACTTCCGCCAGCGCCCCTGTCTCAAGCTGCTGAACAAGGCCGATGCCGCCGATCCGGCTGCTACTGCGCAATGGCTGGCTTACTACAACGCGCAACCGGGCGTTGCGGCGGTGGCACTGTCGTGCCTCAAACCCGGCGATGTGGCGAAAATCCCGGCGCTGGCGCAGAAGCTGGCACCGCACCGCAACGACGAAGTCAAACCGCTGCGTTTGATGATCATGGGCATCCCCAACGTCGGCAAATCGACGCTGATGAACGCACTGGTCAAGCGCCGCGTTGCCAACGTCGGCGACCAGCCGGCGGTGACCAAGAGCGAGCAGCGCATCGACATCAGCCCGCGCCTGACCATCTACGACACCCCCGGCCTGCTGTGGCCGAAAATCGACTATCCATCCGACGGCCTGATGCTGGCCGCCAGCCACGCGGTCGGCACCAATGCGGTGATCGAGGAGGAAGTCGCTACGTTTCTTGCCGACCTGCTGCTGCAACGCTATCCCGCTGCACTGGCACAACGCTACAAGCTGAATATCGATGGTATGGACGGTGTCGGCGTGGTCGAAGCAGTGGCGGTCAAGCGCGCCTGCCGCAAGAAGGGCGGCGAACTGGATCTGGAAAAAGCCTCGCTGGTGCTGCTGACCGATTACCGCAGCGGTGCGCTGGGGCGGATCAGCCTGGAAACCCCGGCGACACGGGTGGCGATGATCGAAGCCGCTGCCGCTGCCGCGGCGGAGCAGGATCCGGATCGGGCGGAAGCGGATGCGGATGACGCTGGCTGATTTGCCGCTGCGGCGTCAGGCCCGGACGCCGCATTTCACCGCTGCCAGCGCAGGCAAACAAAAAGCCCGGCACTGCTGCCGGGCTTTTCTGGTTCAGGGCTGCAGGATTACAGCGGCTGAATGTTCGAAGCCTGTTTGCCTTTCGGGCCATTGGTCACTTCGAAGCTGACCTTCTGGTTTTCCGCCAGGCTCTTGAAGCCTTTGCTCTGGATTTGCGAGAAGTGCGCGAACAGGTCTTCGCCACCGCCGTCAGGAGTGATGAAGCCGAAGCCTTTGGAGTCGTTGAACCATTTAACGGTACCGGTTGCCATGTTGTTTCCTTGAAATAACGAACTTGATAAAAGGGCGGAATGCGCCCGGGGTACAGGAAAATCAAGGAGAACGGCAGACTGAGGTACGGCGATCGGCCACTACAACAACTTACTCTGATTCACTGCTTGAAAATCTTGTAGCGCACGTTGTACGCGAATTATCTGCGCTTGCATAGCGATATTTTTTCCCGCCACTTGCCGCACCGGCTTGCGTATGCCGGCGCGGCCGCTACAGAGCGCTTGCGGCTTGTCGGCACAATTTCGGCTAGAGTGGTAACCGGATCGCAACAATTGTTTTTTTGCATGGACGACCATATCCGCCCGCATCACATGATTGCCATCGTCGCCGAGAACGGTGTCGATGCCATTTCGCCGGCATTCGACCAGCGTTTCGGCGTACGCCGTATCACGCTGCTCAGTCCGCAGCCGCTGCTGCCGCGCGCGCGCGATCTGGCGGCGATCGTGCGCAATGCCGGCAAGGGTTGCGAGGTGGACGGCCTGCTCAGCGCCTGGCGGCCGCAGGCCTTGCTTGGCCAGTTGCAGGCGGTATTGCAGCAGCGCCACGATGAGCCGTGGCTGATCAATCTGTCCGGCGCCAATCCGGCGCTGGCGGCGTTGCTGTATCAGCTGGCCAGCCAGCAGCAGATTCCGGCGTTCGTGATCGAGCCGGAAACCGACAAGGCGGTGTGGCTGATCCGCCCGCCCAGCGATCCGAGCCGTGCCGAGACGGTGGAGGTGGCCGACCAGATCGGCCTGCGCCAGTATTTTGCCTCGTGCGGCTACGAGCTGCTGCACGCCAGTGCCACGCTCAAGCAGCGTAATTTCCGTGCCGAACGCACCGCCAAATTTCTTGCCGACATCGCGCTGCACCAGCCGCGTACGCTGCAGCACCTGAACCGCGCCGGTGCCGAGCTCGATCCGCAACTGCGTTCGTTCGTACATTTCGACGCCGACGACCTGCGCTCGCTGGATTTTCTGGTCGAGCTGGGTTTCCTGCACTGGCATCACCACGACCGGGTGCAGTTCAGCAGCGGCGAGGCGCGCAATTTTCTCTGCGGCGGCTGGCTGGAGCTGTATGTATTCGCCACGCTGGCGGAGCTGGCGCAGACGCTGCCGGTGCAGGATGCAGCGATGGGGCTGACGGTGCGTACCCGGCAGCAGGCGGCAAGCGAATTCGATGTGGTATTCATGGCCAACAACCATCTGTACCTGATCGAATGCAAATCGCGCGCGCCGCGGCGCAACAACGGTATCGGCATGGATACACTGTTCAAGCTCGGCAGCCTGGCCGACCAGCAGGGGCTCAACAGCCACGCCATGCTGGTAACGCTGACGCCGCCAACGCCGGCCGAGGCGCAGCGTGCCAGATCGCAGCAGATCGAACTGATCGCCGGCAAGGGTTTGGGCGAGCTTGGCGAGCGCCTGCACGACTGGATTTGCGGCGGGCCTGCCGCCGGCAGCGGGATTTAGCTGCCGTGGCATGTGCGGCGTCGGCAGCCACGGCGCTGCGCGAATCGGTTAATATGGCGCCCTGCAAATATTGTTCAGCCAATTACCATGTTGCCATCGCGTATTCTCGTGTGCTGTCTGCCCCTGTTCCTGCTGGCCGGTTGCGGCCCGGACAAGAATAGCCCGGTGTATCAGCGCAAACAGGCGTTCAAGCAGATGCTGCGCCATAAAGAAGCCATGTTCGGCATGCTCAACGGCCGCCTCGATTACGATCCGCAACGATTTGCCGCCGAGATGGCGCAGCTGCAGGCGGTATCCGCCAAACCGTGGCCGCTGTTCACCGAATTGAATTCGAATCATGCCAAGCAGGATATCCTGCTTGAACCGGCCGCCTTCAAACAGGCTCAGGATCGCTTCCGGCAGGCACTTGCCGGGTTGGGCGCAATCAAACCGTCGGACAGGGGCGAGGAGCTGCGCGCGCCGTTCAAGGCCATGGCGGATTCGTGCCAGGCCTGCCACGATCGCTTCCGCATCGAGTGATTCCGGCGTGCTACGCTCAGTCAGCGAGTAAAAGGAGGTTGTGATGAACCTGACGCACACGGTTGGCACGGTCCTGTCCGGCGCATCCTGCCTGGTCTGTTTCGGGCTGTCGCGCTGGCATTACCGCAAGGGTAATGACTTTCTCGCCAGCAATTTCATGATCCCCAGCGTGCTGCTGGCAGGTATTACGCTGGTATTCGTTTTCGGCCAGTAAAAAAGCCGCAGACGCTGGTCTGCGGCCGGTATCGGACGAGGCTGGCTTAATTGGCGTGCTCGGCGTGTTCCTTGACGTCGTGACGGCGCTCGGCGCGATCCTTGCGCAAATCCTTGCGATCCTGCTGCAGATCGCGCTTGTCGGCGTGCAGATCGTGTTTGTCGTGATTGATGTCTTTCTGCTCTGCCTGGGCGCGCTTTTCCCATTTTTCCGCCGCTTGTTCGTTGCCGTGTTTCTCGGCACGCTGTTCCATCATCTTGTCGTGGTGACGCTCGGCGCGGTCGCGGTTCAGATCGCGGCGATCTTCGCGGATGTCGCGCTTGTCGGAGCGGATGTCTTTTTTGTCGGCGCGGATGTCGCGCGTATCCTGTTTGATTTCGCCCGTCTTGGCTGCATCGTCGGCGTGGGCAACGCCGATCAGGGCGATAGCGGAGGCGATCAGGCTGGCGGTCAGCGATTGTTTCAACATGGTATGAACTCCTGGAGTGAGATGATTGGGTAAACGCAGTCGCGTTACTTCCAACAACGCCGCACATCGGCAGCGGGTGACAGCCGTACCGGTAAATGTCTGTGACAACTGTTGCCAGTTGTAACGCAGATGTTTCAGCGGCGCATGCGATAGGCGCAGAAGCCAGGGCGCGGGCCGATTTGCGGGTGATTGCGGCAGGTGTTCGGGCGTTGCTCGTAAATGCTGCAGCGGCGCGTGGTGGCATCGAGATAGATGCAGTCGTTGTTGGCACGCCGCGCCAGGGTGAAGATCGAGTGCTTGAAATTGAAGTGGGCGACGATGCCGGCTTTTTCCAGCCGCCGCGCAATTTGCTTGGCGGGTTCGCCGGCTTCGAATTCATCGACCACGCCCATGCGCACCAGATCCGGCAGCTTCACCTCCACCGGCATGGTGCAGCAGCTGCTCTGGCAGGTGTCGCACAGGCCCTTGCGATACTTGAGCCAGGTTTCGGTGCGCGCCAGGTCGGACAGGTGATGGATGACGATTTGTTTCATTCCAACAAGCAGTTATCGTTTAAACTCGGGCGCCGATTATAAACCAGATTGCCGATTTAGCTGCCCATGTCCGAACTGATCTACCTGCGCGCCTATCCCGAATCGCTGCAACGCCAGGCGCTGCAGTTGCTGCATGACGGCCGGCTGGGTGCGCATATCGCGCAGAAGTACCCGCAGCGGCACACGATCCAGACCGACAAGGCGCTGTATCAATACATCGGCGAACTGAAAGCCGGATTCATGCGCAACAGCCCGCCAATCAACAAGGTGCTGTACGACAGCAAGATCAATCTGGTGCGCAATGCACTCGGCTTGCATACCGCCGTGTCGCGGGTGCAGGGCGGCAAGCTCAGGGCCAAGGCGGAAATCCGCATCGCCACCCTGTTCAGGGACGCACCGGCCGATTTCCTGAAAATGATCGCCGTGCACGAGTTGGCACACCTGAAACAGAAAGATCACGACAAGGCGTTTTACCAGCTCTGTTGCCACATGGAGCCGGCTTATCACCAGCTGGAATTCGACCTGCGCCTGTATCTGACCCACCTCGATTTCTCTCCGCCCCATCCTGTCTGAGCTGCACCGCTGGACGCCGCTCCTGCAGCGGTCTGCAGCCTGGTCTGTGGGCCTCTCCCAGAGCGGCTTGCAGGCCGGTGTCGCGGTAGCGGGCGAAGAGCGCCTTGCTGCATGCTTTTTCGCCAGCTACAAATCAGGAGCATGCCCGCTGCGACAGCCCTGCGGGCGGGCACACATGCGGTTGCCCGCCGTCACCCGGCGCCGGTGGCGGCAAACCGCGCAAACAGCCTGTTTCGGAAAGAATAAAAATGCTGGCCAATCTCAGTCTGCGACTCAAGCTCGCATTGTTGTCGGCCCTCGGTGGCGCGGCGTTGCTGGTGACCCTGTTTTTTGCCGTGCTCGGCATCAACAGCGGCATCAAGGGGATCGACGAAATCGGCCGGGTGCATTTCCCGTCGGCAATCCAGTTGCAGAAGCTGCGCGAGCTGCAGATCGCGCTGCGCTCCGGCACGTACGAAACCGCGCTGTGGGAAAACGATTACGAGGCACAGGAGCGTTTTGCCCAGATCGCCAGGGACAAGCGTGCGCTGTGGCAACAGGTGAACAAGGTGTGGCGGGCATACGAGGCGATTCCGACCGGGGCCGAAGAGACCGCGCTGTGGCGGAAATTTGCGCCGGAGTGGGATAAATGGCGCAAGGTGGACGAAAAGGTGATCGCGCTGCTGGATGAGCTGGCCGCCAACAAGGATGCGGCGCGGCAGAAACAGCATTTCGAAACCTATCTGCTGCTGGGGGGCGAGCAGGTCGGCCTGTTCCAGGAGGCCGAGGCGCTGCTGGCGCAACTGTCGGCGCAGAATCAGCGCGACGTCGAAGCCGTGACCGCGCAGGCAGAACGCGAAACGCAACGCACGCGCGACATCATGTTCGGCGTCAGCGCTGTTGCGCTGACCGTGCCGCTGCTGCTGGCATTGATGATTTCGCGCAGCATTCTGCGCCAGATGGGCGGCGATCCGGCGGTGGCCGAAGGTATCGTGCGGCGTATCGCATCCGGCGACCTGAGCACTGCGGTGCCGTTGCTGCCGGGCGACAGCAGCAGCCTGCTGGCCTCGATGGCGCACATGCAGGCAGAGCTGCGCACACTGATCGGCCAGGTGCTGGAAAACGCGCGCCAGCTGTCGGCGGCGGTGGCCGAAGTCAACGGCGATGTCGCGCATCTGCTCGAAAACGGCGAACAGGAATGCAGCGCCATGCGGGTTACCGCAACCGTGGTGGACGGCATCAGCGAACACTTGCAGCAGGTGGGGCAATCGGTCGCCAGTGCGCGCGAGCTGTCGATACAGGCCGGCCGGCTGTCGGAAGACGGCCAGCGTGTGATCGGCGAGGCGCGCCAGCAGATGGTAGGCAGCGCCGATGCGGTGCGCCATTCGTCGGAAGTGATCGAACAGCTGGGCAACTATTCGCAGCAGATCGCCGAAATCGTCAATGTGATCAAGGATATCGCCGGCCAGACCAATCTGCTGGCACTCAACGCCGCCATCGAAGCGGCGCGCGCCGGCGAGTTGGGGCGCGGCTTTGCCGTGGTGGCGGACGAAGTGCGCAAGCTGTCGGAAAGCACGGCACGTTCCACCGGTGAAATCACCGGCGTGATCGATGCGGTGCAGCAGGGGCTGAGCAATGCCACTGCCGACATGATCAGCGCCAGCCAGCGCGTGGAGTATGGTGTGGCGCGCGTCAACGATGCCACCGGCTCGATGCAGCAGATTCGCGCCGGCGCCAGCGCCGCCAGCGAAGCCGTCGATGGCATTGCGCGTGCCCTGCAGGAAGAAAGCGCCAATCTGTCGCAAATCCAGCAGCGCATGGACAATGTGCTGCAAATGGTCAACAACAGCGCCGGCTCGGCCGGTGCCGTGGCCGATTCCGCGCGCCGGATGGATGGCCTGGCCCATTCGCTGACCGCTGCGGTCAGCCGTTTCAAGCTTTGATTGCACAAGGAAATCTGTCGATGCAGGCAATCCGTACTTCCGGGCACCCGTCGCGGGTGCTGCAAACCTTGCGGGCAGCATGCTACTGCCTGGCACTGCTGGGCCCGAGCGGGATCGCCTGCGCGGAAATCGTGGTCGTAGCCGGCACCAGGAGCCCGACCGCGTCACTGAGCAAGGAGCAGGTGGCCGATGTCTATCTGGCGAAAAACCCGGCGCTGGCGCCGATGGACCTGCCCGAGGCCAGCCCGCTGCGCGACGAGTTTTACACCCGGGTGACCGGTAAATCGGCGGCGCAGGCAAAATCGGTGTGGGCACGGCTGGCGTTCACCGGCAAGGCCAAGCCGCCGAAAGAGGCGCCCAACGGCGGCGAGCTGAAAAAGCTGCTGGCCGCCACGCCCAACGCCATCGGTTACATCGACAAAACAGAACTCGACAGCAGCGTCAAAGTGCTGTTCAGCGTGCAATAAAGCGGAGCAACCAACATCATGAAGTACATTTCCCGAATTCTGCCGCTGGCTCTGGCATTGGCCTTCGCCCCGGCAATCCATGCCGGCGAAGCGGCCGCGACGGCGTCGCCGCTGGAGTTTTCCGGCATGGGCTTTCTTACCGTTGCCGGCGGCAAAATCCTCGGCAGCGGCGAAAAGCGCGATGTCTCCGGCTGGAGCTGCCCGTGCTTTGTCTCCGACTACGCGCAGGGCGGCCTGTATGAAGAAGGCAAGAGTGCCACCGTCAAGCCCGATTCCAAGCTCGGCCTGCAGGGCAAGGCCACCGCTTACAAGGATTTTTCCGTTACCGGCCAGGTGGTGTTCCGTGGCGCGCGCGACGGCAAGCCGAATCTGGAATGGGTCTACGGCGCCTATGACGTGAACGACAACCTGGCGCTGCAGGTGGGGCGCAAACGTCTGCCGCTGCTGTTCTATTCCGAATCGCAGGATATCGGCGTGGCCTATCCGTGGGTGCATCTGCCGGGCCAGGTGTACGGCTGGGAAATCGTCAACTACAACGGTGCCAATCTGCTGTACCGCGACCAGTGGGGCGACTGGTCGGGCACGGTCAATGTGTTCGGCGGTAGCGAGACCAACAAGGACAACGGCTACTGGAAAATCTACAACGGCAAGCAATCGAAGACCGATTCGCGCTGGACCGGCATCACCGGTGCCGAGCTGGTAATGAGCAAGGATTGGTTCGAAGGCCGGCTCGGTTATATCCAGAGCAAGGTGCAGAACCGTCCGGTAAAGGATGCGCTGGAACAGCAGGTGCTGGACGACGAAGGCAACGCCGCCGGCTATTCCGACCAGGTGCAGCAGAAAATCTACGCCGGCTCGGCCAATATCGACTACCACAACTGGGTGGTGCGCGGCGAGTACATTTATATCGACCGCAAGAAAGCCAACGAGACCGATATCTCGAAAATGATCGCACTTGGCTACCGCATCGGCAAATTGCTGCCAATGCTGAGCTGGGCCGATTATCACTACGGTTTGCCGCACGGCTACGTGACCGGCAGCGAGACCATCGAAGCGCACCGCGTCACCTCGCTGGTGCTGCGTTACGATCTGACCACCTCAAGCGCGGTCAAGCTGCAGTACGACCAGTGGAAAGACCGCGGCGACGAGAATTACCGCACCACGCTGCCATATGGCGATTCGAAACTGATCGCGCTGAGTTACGATATGACCTTCTGATCCGGGTGTGGCGCAGCCGGCAAGGCTTTGCCCGGTACGGAATGCCCTGAAACGCATGGAAGGCCGGGATGTTGCAATGGACTTTTGCCCAGCGGCAGATAATGCTGCTGTTGCTGGGCTCTACCGGGTGGCTGGTTGCCGCCACACTCACCGCCGGGCTGCTGGAAATGCCCGGCAGCCTGCACGACCAGCTTTACTGGTTTGCGGTGGCGATGTGCCTGCTGAATATCGCCGCTTACCTGTTCAACGGCTGGCATCTGTACGTAAACTGCGTGCGCGAACCGGCGCGCTGGCAGGCCGACAATTACGACTGGCGCAGCTGGCTGGCCGTTTCGGTATGCCATGTCTCGGCGCTGGCGCTGATCTACCTGTTGCCGGCACGCGAAGCCGAGCTGACGCTGCTGGCGCCATTTGCCGTCATCGTCGCGCCGTTCCTCAACCGCTTTACCCCGCCTGTTGCGATTGCCACGATGCTGCTCAATACCGCCGGCGTGGCTTTGGCTGCGCCGACGATTACCGGCGGCGAAGTGGTGCTGGTGCTGCTGGTGCAATTGGCGCTGTGGCTGCTGGGTTTGGGCGGGATTCTGGAATTGCGCGACAAGCAGCAGCTGCAGGCCGCATTGGCGCAGCTCGGCACCACGCAGTCATTGCTGTCGGCGGTGGTCGCCGACAGCGAGCGCCAGCGTATCGCGCGCGATCTGCATGACCGCATGGGCCATCATCTGGTGGCCCTCAATCTGCAGCTGCAGCTGGCCGAGCGCGGTGCGCTGCCACCGAATCAGCCGCCGCCGCTGAAGCTGGCGCGCGAGCTGGTGGCCGAACTGTTTGTCGATGTGCGCGAGACGGTGTCCAGCCTGCGCGAGCCGCCGCAGTTCAACTTCGGTGTGGCGCTGCAAACCATGCTGGCGCGCATCAGCGCACTGCAGGTGGATATCTCCGGTGAGCTGCCGGCGCACATCGACAACTATCAGGTTGCCGACTGCCTGCTGCGCTGCATCCAGGAAGCCATCACCAATTCGCTCAAGCACAGCAACGCTACGCGCATGGCGCTGCAATTCGCGCAGCAGGACGGCACATGCCGCCTGACACTGCGCGACAACGGCAGCAAACGCCGCCGCAGCAAGTGGTCGTCCGGCGCCGGCCTTACCGGCATGCGCCAGCGCGTGACCGAGCTGCACGGCAATGTCGAATGGCGCAACAGCGGCGGTTTCGAAATCGACATTCGCCTGCCGTTGCCTGCCAGCGTGTGATGCCATTATTGCGGCGGGTGCGGCGTTGCTCGCCGGCAACCTTCAGGCACGCAGGCGCAGCGTCAGCCCCTTGAGGAAATTGCGCAGCACCTGATCGCCGCAGACACGGTAATTCTTGTGCCCCGGCGCGCGGAACAGCGCGCTGATTTCCGGCCGCGAAATGCGGAATTGCGCGCGGTTGAAAATATCCACCAGATCGTCTTCTTGCAGCTCGAAGGCGATGCGCAGCTTTTTCAGCGCCAGATTGTTGGTGATGCGCGCCACCACTTTCACCGCCGGCGCTTGCTGCCCCGGCTGTGGCTCGCGCGCACCGCGGCGCTGGGTGATCAGGCCGTCGAGAAACGCATTCATCGGCAGATGGCCGCAATCCAGATAGTCGCGCTCGTCCTCGGCCAGCAGCCAGCGCGCGACATCCGTCTTGTCTACGGTTTCGCCACCCAGTTTGACCAGCTCGACGATCTTGTGGTCGGCCAGATCGAGGGTGTAGCGGATGCTGCGCAGGATATCGTTGTTGGTCATGGCCTTGCCTTGTGCTGAAACGTGGTGGCCGCGACGTTAACGGGGAAGGCCGGGCAGGTCAACCATTTGATGGACGTGGCGCAGTGGCGCCGTATCCGGTAAAACGGTCAGGCACAACTTAGCCAACGGAACCGCCATGACCCACACTCCCAGCGCCGCGGCGCAAGCCGCCGCCATTCTCGTTCCCCGTCGCCTGCAGGGCCAGCCCGGCGAGCGCTTGCCGGAATCCTGCCGCCCCGCCGCTATCGATGCCGCACTGGCGATCCAGGCCGAAGTCAGCGCGCAGATCGGCGACGCCATCGGCGGCTGGAAATGCGGCATGCCGGGCGCCGGCAAGGTGGTGGTGGCGCCGATTTATGCGCGCACGATCCAGTCGCCCGGCGCGGTCAGCCTGTTTGCCCGCAACGGCGTTGCGCGCGTCGAACCGGAGCTGGCATTTGTCTTCGCGCACGATCTGCCGCCGCGTGCCGAGCCGTATGCCAATGCTGAAATCGACGCTGCGATCGGCAAGGTGCAACTGGCGCTGGAGCTGATCCAGAGCCGCTACCGCGACCCCGCCGGCCTGAGCTTTCCCGAAGCGCTGGCCGACGGGCTGGTGAATCAGGGATTGGTGCTGGGGCCGCAGGTCGATTTGCAGCGCGCACGCGAATCCAGCGAGCTGCAGCTGCAAATCGATATCGGCAGCGACACCATCGACAAGCCCGGCAAGCATCCTGCCGTGCAGCCGCTGGCGCCGCTGTACTGGCTGGTCGAATTCCTGCGCTGCAGCGGGCAGGGGATTGCCGCCGGCCAGGCGGTGATTACCGGCTCGTACGCCGGTGTGCTGGAGCTGGCGCTGGATCAGCCGATCGGCATTCGTTTCGGCGACCTCGGCCGCATGAGCCAGACCTTCGTCGCCAAGCCGTGAATGGCACCGGCCTGCAGACCGCTTTGCCAGCGCTGCGCAGGCATGCCTGCAAGCCGCGCCGGTATTGGTCTGCAGCTTTCAGCGCTGGTGGCCGAAGCGCACCTCGATCTGCGGATGGCGCTCGACCAGCGCCTTCATCTGCAGCAGGCTTTGCAGGTTCAGCTCGTTGTTGCGGGTGAAGTCGCCCGGCTCCACGCCGTGCTCCCAGCCCCAGCGCGTGTGACTGGCGTCGCCGGTCAGCAGCACCGGCCCCTGGGTGCTGCGGATCAGGTAAGCAGTGCTGCCGGCGGTGTGGCCGGGCACGCTGATGGCAAATACGCTGGCGTCGCCGAAAATATCCACCACGCCGTCGAAGCGCTGCTGCGGATCGGGCTGGAACGGCCATTCGTGCAGCGGCTGCTTGCCTTGCAACAGATGATCGGTGCTGGCCTGCACGAACAGATTGATCCACTCCGGCTGGCTCGCCTCGCGCCGGCCGATGTACAGCGGCACGTTGTCGGCAATATCCGGCATGCCGGCGATATGATCGAAATGCAGATGGGTGAAAAACACCCCGGCCAGCTTGCCGTCGATATCCTGCAGGATCTGCGCCGTGCTCTTGCGCAGCTGCATGGTGTGAATCGGCATCGCCTGGCGCATCAGCCAGCTCACGCCGACCTTGCCCGGCTCGCGCAGAAAGCGCTCCGATACCCCGCTGTCGATCAGGAAATAGCCGTAGCGCGGATGTTTCAGCAAATGCGCGTAAATCTGGATCGGCTCGTCGCGATGCTTCAGCCCCGCCGCCGCCGGCCGGCTCAGGTTCACCAGCCCCGCCAGCGGCACCGCCCAGTCGGCGCTGGCGATGGTTTGCAGCTCGATCGGGCCGGGCTGCTCGATCTGCCGTTCCAGCGCCGTGCTCGACGACGGCTGGCCCAGCTCGGTCGGTGCCTGCAGGTGGCTGGTGGCGGCGCAGCCG
>CALMFQ010000013.1 GCA_937863215.1 uncultured Pseudomonadota bacterium | reverse complement strand
TGATGCCTTGCTGCGTTTCACCACCGACCGCGCCTGCGGCGCACCGGTCAGCGAGCCCGGCTTGTATCTCGACTGGCGCAATCATCAGCGCGATCTGGCCTGTCTGTTGCTGGCCGATCTGTCGCTGTCGACCGATGCCTGGGTCAATAATTCGGCGCGCGTGATCGATGTGATCCGCGATAGCCTGTTCCTGTTTTCCGAAGCACTGGCCGCCACCGGCGACCGGTTTGCCTTGTACGGATTCTCGTCGGTACGGCGCCAGAACGTGCGTTTTCACCTGCTCAAGGGCTTTGACGAGCGCTACGGCGGCGCCATCCGCGGCCGGCTGGCGGCGATCAAGCCCGGCTTCTATACCCGCATGGGCGCGGCGATCCGCCATGCGGCCAATATCCTGGCGCAGCAGAAAGCCGGCAAGCGGCTGTTGCTGATCCTCACCGACGGCAAGCCCAACGATCTGGATCAGTACGAAGGCCGCTATGGCATCGAGGATACCCGCGTAGCGATTCATGAGGCGCGTCAGCGCGGGCTGGTGCCGTTCTGCGTCACCATCGACGAGCGTGCCGGCGACTATCTGCCGCACCTGTTCGGCGCCGGCGGATTTGTCGTGGTACGCGATGCGGCCGAGCTGCCGCAAGTGCTGCCGCGGCTGTACGTCAAGCTTACCCGCAACGACAGTTGAAAAAAGCCTCGGTTTGACTTTGTTTTTCCGCCGCCGGTGAGCCAAACTTCATGGCATCTATCCAGATGATTCAGCAGGCGGAGCAGTCAATGAGCGGCGAGTTCGATTTCAACAAGGGCAATTTGCGCGATCCGGATGCGCTGATCGACTACCTCGAAGCCTTTGGCGATACCCATGCCGAAATTGAGCGCAATATCACCCTGTTGCAGCGTACCCCGGAAGACAGTGCGCGGATTCACTCGCTGTTCCGCTCGCTGCACACGCTGAAAAGCAACGCCGCCATGCTGCAGCTGGATTTCATGGTGGCGTTCCTGCATCCGCTGGAGGATCTGGTCGGCTCGGTGCGCGTTGCACACATTCCGTTCACACCGCAGATCGCCGAAGTCATCCTGCTCAGCGTAGACCGCGCGCGGCTGGCCGCCGACGCGGCCGAATCCGGTCATTCGCTCGATTCGATGCAGCTGGAGCCGATTGCCATGGCGCTGCGCGAATTGAGCAAGCTCGACGCAACCCAGGTGCAGGCACGCATTCCGGGCGTGATCCGCCTGTTCGGCGGTGCGCTGGCGGAAGACAAAGGCATGGTGCAGCTACCGCCATCGGCGGTATTGCCGGTGGTCAAATCCGGCCAGGATCATCCGCGCAAGGCCGATCTGGAGCTGTTCTGGCGTCTCGCGCTGATGACCGAGCGGCGCTCGATGTACTGGGATGGCCGTACTGCACGTATCCTGCCGCTGGCGCTGGAAACCAACCATGTCGCCGGCAGCCCGATCGACCCGGTGCAGCTGGAAGCCGCGGTGTACATGCACGATGTCGGCATGGCTTTCCTCGGCGAAGCCATCTGGGCGAAGACCGGCAAATTCACCGATCTGGAATTGCGCGAAATGCGCACCCATCCGGTAATCGGCAGCGAAATCATTCGCCGCATGGACGGCTGGCAGGCCGCCGCCGAAATGGTGGCACAGCATCACGAACGGCCGAATGGGCTGGGCTATCCGTTCAGCCTCAAGACAGAGCAGATCTGCAAGGGCGCGACACTGCTCGGCGTAATCGACGCATTCGAAGCCATGACGCACGAGCGCGGCGACCGTTATCACAAAAAATCGATCGTACGCACGATTTCCGAAATCAATGCCAGCGAAGGGCAATTCGGGCGGGAGTGGATAGAGCCGTTTAACAAGGTTATCCGTCGCATGCTGGCCCAGTGATTTTGCTGTAACGGCACGCCTGGCTTTGTCGGCTGCGGCTTGTCGTGCAATAGCACTGTCCCACGGGATTCCCTTCGGTCGCCTGCGCCTTGCCTTCGCGCCAATCGTGCCCTTACAGCAAAATTCGCCTTCGATAGGCGGTTGAAAAAACCAAAACCAGATCCAAAGCCCCAAACAAAAACAGCGCTGATATCAGCGCTGTTTGTTTTTCTTGATTTCGAAAACCGCGGCCCAGGCGGCGATTTGTTCGGGGAAGGGCGGCGATGCCTGTTCCACGCCCAGCAGTTTCACCACCTCGGCCATCGGCAGCCGCTGGCCGCTTTTCAGGAATACCACGCGGATCATCGCGCTGGCGCAAAGCTGGCCGTTTTGCAGGAATTCGTGCTGGATGTAGCAATAACGCTCGTCCCAGCAGACCACGCGGCTTTCCAGGGTAAAGCGCGACAACGGCGCCATTTCGCGGAAGAAGGTGATTTCCACCGCCTGCGCCACCGAGGCAATGCGCTGGCGGAATATCAGCCGCAGCAGGCCGGTCTGGCCCAGCAGGTGGGTGCGGCCCAGATCCATGAACGACAGATAGCGCGAGTTGGTCAGGTGCAGGTTCAGGTCGCAATCGGTGGGGAACACCGTGAAACGCAAGCGCGAGGGCTGCAATAAGCCCTGTGCCTTGGCGAAGATCGATTGCCACAAAATCAGCCAGAAACGGAAATACAGGTTCATAAGTGAAGCAAACGCTCGTTTGAATGGTTTTCATATTGGCGCGCAGAAGCGGGATCGTCCAGTATTTTTTGTTGCCGCGCGCACGGAATGTTACCGTGATGGCCTGCAGGGCGCGCCGGTATTGGTTTGCAGCCTTGCCTGTGAGCCAATGCAGATGCGCTTTCCAGAGCATGTGCCGTTGGCAGGATATGCTCCGGTTATGGTGCGCACGGGGCGTTAGCGTAGGTTGGAGGCTTCCTGCCGTGTCAGCCATTGCCGGTAGCGGCTGCTCAGGTTGCGCAAGCGGATCTGGCTGGAGAGCATGGCCAGCTGTGGCGAGATGGCGGAGCGAGGCTGTCTGCCGGCGGCCATCTGCCCGAGGCGTTCGGTGGTCTGCATCAGCAGCGCAACGGCTGATGGTGGCGTGCCGTCCGCCTGCGTGGCGCTGTCAGGCTGCAACGATTCGCCGGCTTGCCAGCGCAGCGGCAGATCAGGCTGCTGGGCCAGCGCGGTTGCCAGCCCCACCATGGCCATGCCTTGCTGCAATGCGGTTTCTGCGCCTGCGCGGCTGCGGATGCCACCGGTTAATTGCAGCGGCATTTGGGCGGCGGCCAGCAGTGTCTGTGCCTGCGGCAGAAAGTAGCCCTCAAGCGGCAGGGCGGTGTGGTCGGCGGGCAGGCCGAACATGGCCGGGCTGGCATAAGTGCCGCCGGTGATTTCCAGCAAATCCAGCCCGAGCGGGTTGAGCATGCCGATGAGCTGCGCGGCCTCGTTGCCGCCAAAGCCGCCGGCGATGAAATCGCTGCAATTGAGTTTGACCGATACGCAAAAGCCGGGCTTTACCTGCCCGCGCACTGCCTTGACGCAATCCAGCAGCAGCCGCGCCCGATTGGCCAGGCAACCGCCCCACTGGTCGTCACGCTGATTGCTGAGTGGCGACAAAAACTGGCTGAGCAAATGGCCGTGGCCGGCATCGATCTGCACACCGTCAAAGCCGGCACGTTGCGCCAGTAAAGCGCTGCGGGCAAAGCTGGCGATCACTTCGCTTATCTCGGCTTCCGTCATCGCGCGCGGTGTCGCGAACTCCATGCCGGTTTCCGGCAGCTGCAGCGGGATTGCCGATGGCGCGCAGGCGCTGTTGCCCATGCTGGCCAGCATCTGCCGCCCCGGGTGGCCCAGCTGCATCCACACTTGCGCACCACGGCTGCGGCACACCCTGGCCCATTTGGCAAACTGGGGCAGGTAGCGATCCGAGTCCAGCAGCGCCGATCCGGGGCTGCTGAGTGCATGCCGGTCGATCATTACGCTGCCGGTGATGATCAGCCCCGCGCCGCCCTCCGCCCAGCGCTGATACAAGCGAATCTGCCGGCTGCCCGGCGCGTGATTGGCATCGGCCAGGACACTGTCCATGGCCGCGCGGCAGATACGATTGGACAGCACGCTGCCGTTGGGCAGGGTGAGCGGGGCAAACAGAGGGGAGTACACGTTGGTCATGGTTATCGATACAAAAAAACGGTTTGATCCGGTTGCAAATACATTGCGCAGCATGTCAATGGCATGTTTGTGACAAGAAGGCAGACAGTGCCATGCAGCGAATGGTTCCTGATCCTTGCTGCTTTTTTCAATGGATCTATCTATAGATGCGGCCAAGTGAAGTTTGAATTCGCCAAGACAGCTCCTCCCCTTTCA
>CALMFQ010000012.1 GCA_937863215.1 uncultured Pseudomonadota bacterium | reverse complement strand
GCATCATCATGCCCATTGCCTGCAGTATGTTCGACACCACCAGATCGATGATCAGGAATGGCAGGAAGATCAACAAGCCGATCTGGAAGGCGGCGGTCAGTTCGCTGACGGTGAATGCCGGCACCACCACGATCAGGTCGCGGTCGCTGATCAGCGCTTTTTCCTTTTCATCCAGCAGCCGCTGCGCGGTTTTGTGGAAGAAGTGGCGTTCGGCTTCGGCGGTGTGGCGGATCATGAAATCGCGTAGTGGCTCTTTGGCCTGATCCAGCCCGTGCAGCACCGATCCGGTATCGCTGCTGCGGCCGAGGCCGGTTTCCTGAGCGACTGCGGACATTTTCAGGCCAACCGGGTACATCACGTAAATCGACAGGATGATCGCCAGCCCGTTGATCACCATGTTCGGCGGTGTCTGCTGCAGCCCGAGCGCATTGCGTAGCAGGCTGAAAACCACCACCAGCTTGGTGAACGAGGTGACCATCACCGCCAGATAGGGCAGCAGTGCCAGCCCGACGACGGTGGTGAGGATTAGCCCCGGCGACAGATTGCCCAACTCCATCAGGCACGCTCCGTGATGCGCACGCCGAGCCAGTCGCCCAGCCTTACCAGTTGGCCGCGCGCCACTGGTTTGCCGTTGGCGCGCAGTGTCAGCTGAGCCTGTTCCGGCGCGATGCCGAGCTGCAGGATCTGGCCGGGGCTGAGTGCCGTTACCTGGGCCAATGGCAGCTCCAGCCCCGGCAGTTCGATGCTCAGCCGCAGCGGCAATTGCGCGCTGTCGATCAGCGGCGCCGGCGCTTCCTGGGTGGTGGTATCGGACATGATGTACTCCTTTGAATAGTCCTGAATCGGTGTGTCTATCCGCAAACGGCTGCCGTCCAGGCAGGCGCGCAGTTGCTGGCCGGCGATATGCAGGGTGGCGTTTGGCCAGTGTGCCTGGGCCTGCGGTGCCAGCAGCACGACCGCGCCGGGGCCGAGTTGCTGCAGTTCGCTGGTGGACAAGTCCAGTTGTTGCAATTCGAGCCGCGCCGGCACCGGCAATGTTGGCCAGCGCAGCAGTGGCGCGGCGCCTGGCGCCAGCGACGGCAGCAATTGTTCCGCCGGCCAGGCCAATGCGCCGCAGGCGATTTGCCGGCC
>CALMFQ010000011.1 GCA_937863215.1 uncultured Pseudomonadota bacterium | reverse complement strand
CGTTTCCAGTTGTTCCAGCATGCGATTCAGCTGGGCGATCAGACGGTCGATTTCGTCGCGGTTGCGCGGTTGCGGAATGCGTTCATGCATGTGACCGTGGCGGATACGTTCGGCGGTGGCGCTGATCTGGCCGAGCCGGCGGCGCAGGCTGCGGGTGAAAAACCAGCCGCCGGCGATCGATACCAATACCACCAGCGCGACCAGTAGCGCATAGTTCTGCCACAGATGATCGCCGACATGCTCGAATACCGCGCGTCGTCCCACCAGCAGCCGCTGGTCTTCGTACAGCAGGAACACCACCGCGACTACGGTATCGCCGCTGCGCGGCTCGATGAACTGCACCGAGCTTTCATCCTGCACCGATACGCCCGCCGGCCAGCGCGACAGATTGCCGGCCAGTTTGGTACCGCGTTTATCGGTCAGCAAATAGACTGCGACCGCCTCGTTGCTGGAAAAGTCGCGGTTGGCCTGGGCGCGTGCGCTGATCACACTGGCCAGCGCCTTGTGGCCCTGCAGGTGGTAGATGGTTTCGAGTGCGGTGATTTCCTCGCGCAGCGCCGCCTGGAATTCCGAGATCATCACCTTGCGCGTTTCGTTGTAGCTGACCACGGCGAACAGCGTGGCGCCGATCAGCATCACCGTCGGCAGCAGCAGCGCAAAGCGGGTGAACGGGCTGAGACGCATCAGCGGGTCATGACTCGGCCAGCCGGTAACCGGCGCCGCGCACCGTTTGCAGCAGCGGCGGCAGATCCGGCGGGTCGATCTTGGCGCGCAGTTTGCTGATATGCACGTCGATGACGTTACTGCCGGGGTCGAAATGGTATTCCCACACCGCTTCCAGCAGCATGGTGCGGGTAACGACCTGATCGGTGTGGCGCATCAGGTATTCCAGCAATTGGTATTCGCGCGGCTGCAGTTCGATCGGTCGGTCGGCGCGGCGTACGCTGCGCGTCAGCCGGTTCAGCTCCAGATCGCCGACCCGCAGTAGATGGGTTTCGCCGCCAGGGTTGCCGTGGCCGCGCCGAGTCACGACCTCAAGCCGTGCCAGCAGTTCAATGGTGGAAAACGGCTTGACCAGATAATCGTCGCTGCCGGCGCGCAACCCCTCGACACGCTCGTCGATATCGCCCAGCGCCGACAGAATCACTACCGGTGTATGGTTGCTGGATGCGCGCAGCGTGCGCAGCACGGTCAGGCCATCCACCTTGGGCAGCATGCGGTCGAGAATGATCGCATCGTAGTTTTCGGTGGTTGCCAGGAACAGCCCGTCTTTGCCGTCCCGGGCGTGATCGGCAGCGTGCCCGGCTTCGCGCAGTGCCTTGAGGATGTAGTCGGCGGTATCGGTCTGATCCTCGACCAGCAATATGCGCACGATTACTTGCCGCCGCTTGCGTCGCCGTTGACGGGCGCTTTCACCGCACCCGGCTCGCTCGCCTGCAGTTCCGCCTGGTAGCGCTTGCGTGGTGTCTGGTAGCGTTTGCGCAGCGCGGCGTCGGGCAGGGTGAATTCGCGGATGATGCAGGCTTCCTTGCCGGTCTGGACCTGATCGCGGCCGGACTTGATATGGCGTGAATCGGCCGTCACCGTGATATTGCGAGTGTGCAGCAGCGACGTGCAGGCCGGCGCCAGCTCCAGTTGCCAGATTTCTTCCTTGCCGGTCCACAGCAGCAGGTGATCGGCATCCAGCGGCTGCCAGCCAAACAGTTGCGATACCCGCACCTGGGTGCGGGTGGTACTGGCCCCATCGGTGTCGGATTGGGCAATGGCAAAGCCGCCAGCGATTGTCAGGGCGAGGGCAAACAGCGCCCGCACGGGAAATTGCTGCAAACTTGACTCCTTAAAACTACGGTGATGCCGGGAATCGGGAATAACGGAGGCCGGGCCTGCCGGTCGTTGCTTCCGATTGCCCGGCATTAATCCAGCGTAGCAGAGCGGATATCGTAACGGCAGGGTGGCGTCCAGCAAAAAAAGGGGTGCCTCGGCGTCTGCCAGGCACCCTCAATGCCAACCGCTGCTGTGGGCCGGATTCAGAAAGTGGCGGTGATCTTTACCGGCCTCACCAAGCCGCGCTCCCTGCCTGCGGCAGGAATCAGGAATTCGGGTTGCGTTGTCAGCGACGTTCCGCCGCAGATCGATTGCTGCCATCATGCCTGTGCGCGCCTTGACGCAATGTCAACGTAACATTAACGAAATTTAATCTGG
>CALMFQ010000010.1 GCA_937863215.1 uncultured Pseudomonadota bacterium | reverse complement strand
CGAATTCAAACTTCACTTGGCCGCATCTATAACATGGCGGGCCTGCAAGCCAGTATCGACGCGCCCTGCAGGCTCATGCCAGATAACGGCGACGCTGCAATACCGCTGTATAAATTCGCCGTTACAGTTTCGCGAACAGATGTTCAGCCAAACCATAACCGAGGATTCAGCCGATGATTTCCATCGAAGCCCTGCTCAACGAACGCCTGTCCGGTTTTGCGCGCAAGCCGGCATGGCTGCGCAAGCCGGCGGTGGCCTTGCTGCGTTTGATTCTGCGCGAAAAACAGGTAAATGAATTCGTGCGTTTTTGCGACGGCCGCAGCGGGCTGGGTTTCAACGATGGCATCGTCGAATTCTTCAATGTCCAATATCAGGCGCACGGCTGCGAGCATATTCCCGCCAGCGGGCCGGTGGTGCTGATCGCCAACCACCCGCTCGGCGCGCTCGACGGCGCGGCGCTGATCCAGATGGTGAGCCGGGTGCGGCGCGATGTGCGCATGGTGGTCAGCGATGTGCTGCTGCAATTCCAGCCGGCGCGCGACATTCTGCTGCCGGTGGACAACCTCAGCGGCCGCAGCAATCGCGGCAATGTCGGTGCGATTGACCAGGCGCTGCAGCGCGGCGAAGTGGTGATCATTTTCCCAGCCGGCGAAGTCTCGCGCGCCAGCCGCAACGGCATTCGCGACGGCGACTGGCGTACCGGCTTTCTGCGCGTGGCCGAACGGGCGCGGGCACCGATCCTGCCGGTGCATGTCGGCGGGCGCAATTCACTCGGATTCTATGTCTGGTCGGCACTGTACAAGCCGCTGGCGATGCTGTTGCTGGCGCGCGAGGTATTCGCCAATCATTCGATCAAGCTGCCGATCGGCATCGGCCCGCTGCTGCACTGGGACCATATCGAACAACTGGCGCTGCAGCCGGCAGCCACCGCCGCGCATCTGCGCCGGCATGTCTATTCGCTGCGCCACATTGCCGCCAATCGGGAACCCAAGCCGCAGGCCTTGGCCGGGCGCGCATGAAAAACGCCTTTTTGCTATTGATTCGGCCCGATTATGTTTGAACCTGCTCCAAATACTCCCTCCCTTTCAAGGGGAGGGTTGGGGTGGGGATGGGGCTATAGATGCGGCGCAGAGCCCCCATCCCCCTCCCCACCTCCCCCTTGAAAGGGGAGGAGCTGTCTTGGCGAATTCAAACTTCACTTGGCCGCATCTATTAAGGAAGCGCTGATTTATCGAACCGGGCCAAACCGGCCAGCAAAACTGTAACGCAGGTTTATTACCATTGCGCCGCTGCAACCCAAGGGAAAAAACATGCTCAGCCACCTGCCGCCGCCAAGCCCAAAAACAATTATCGCCCGCGCCGACGAAGACCGCCGCAGCTGGAACTGCGAACCGCTGCCGTATCGCACACCGCAAGGCTGGGTCTGGGAAGACCGCCGGCGGCAGAGCGAACGCCGCCTGCCGCAAGTCGAGGAAATCGCCGCCTGACCACGCTGGCCCGACACCGGCGCGCGCATGCAGCAAGCGCTGCGATTGCATCGCGCGGGCTCCGCCGCTCATCCGCGCGCCAGCTTCTGCCGGGCAAATTCGCCCGCCGCACGGATCGAATCGTCCGCCTCCGGCAGCATGCCGGCAAAGCACTGGAATACGTGGCCGACACCCCGATAGCACTGCAAACTCACATCGACGCCGGCGGCGCGCGCATTCTGTGCCAGCCGTTCGCCATCGTCACGGAGGATTTCCTCGCTGCCGACGTGGATCAGCAGCGGCGGCAATCCGGCCAGATCGGCGAACAGCGGCGAGCAGCGGCTATCTGTGGCCGGAGCGGCGCCGCGATAGCGGTGCGCGCACCAGCGCAGCCAGCTGGCGCTCAACATTGCATCGCGTGCGGCATTGACCTGCAGCGAGTTGCCCGACAGGCTCAAATCCACCCATGGCGAAAACAGCAGCAATGCCGCCGGCAACGGCAGCCCGGCATCGCGAATCGCAACGGCGGTAGCCAGCGCCAGCCCGCCGCCGGCCGAATCGCCCGCCAGGATCAGCCCTGAGGCATCCTGCCCGGCGCCGGTCAGCTCCCGGTATACGGCCAATGCGTCCTGCAGCGCCGCCGGGCAGGCATGTTCCGGCGCACAGCGGTATTCCGGCAGCCAGACCCGCGCCCGGAGCGCGCGCCCCAGCCATCCTGCCATCCTGGCGTGACTTTTGGCGCTGCCGACCACATAGCCGCCACCGTGCAGATACAACACCGCCCGTCCCGGCTCGATACAGGCCTGATCCACCAGCACGGTCGGCACCTCTGCAACCGGCCGGCGTTGCAGTTTCAGCCCCTTGGGCGCACGCAGGATATAGCCGGTCAAATCGATCCAGATACGCTGCAGACGTGCCGGCACACGCGGCGACAGCATCGGCCGCAAGCCGAGACGCACCAGCCAGAACAACAGGTAACGCATTATTGCTTGCATGATTTCCTTACCGGACGGGGTTGAGCCCGCGGACTGTAACCCGGATGCCGTGGCGCCGGCTAGCGGGATGCGGCAGGCGCCGAATCTCCGGTGGCCGGGCCGCTGCGGCGCAAACAAGGTCGTGGTTTGTAGCTTGGGGGGAGCGCAGCGATACCCGACAGCGGCATGAATGCTCCCGAGCGCCCCCCCCGCCCCACCCCCCCCCC
>CALMFQ010000009.1 GCA_937863215.1 uncultured Pseudomonadota bacterium | reverse complement strand
AATCAATCAAGCCGGATGATCTCCGGCTTTTTTGCATTCCGGCCCCGGCAAAAGGCAGAATGTCGATCTGCCGCAAGGTTTCATCGCACGCTTTCGGCTACAGTCACCACATCGTAACCCGCAACCGCTTCGGAGATATCCGTGAATATTACCTGCTATGCCGACTTCATTACCGCTGCCCGCCAACAGCCGCAGCCGCAACGCTTGCTGTTTGTGTTTGCCGCTGCCGAGCTGCCGGAGAATGCCAGCAAGGGCCAGCGCATCCGTTTTGAAGCCGGCCAGGGGGGCTCACTGGCGCCGGTGATGTGCGTCGACAAATTGCCGCAAGAGTTGGGCGATTTCGCCGATCTGGTCAAGGAATCCGCGCAGATGGGCAAGCACTGGGATATCGCGTTCGCCTCCGGCATGTCCGGTACGGCAGGCAAGGCGCCGAGCAGCCAGGAGGCCGACCAGCCGCTGAACCAGATGGTGGAGATGATCCGCCAGGGCAATATCGGCCGTTTTCTCGCCTTTACCCGCGATGGCGAACTGGTGCAATTGCGCTGAACGCTGCCCTGCGGGCAAGCCAGTGCAGCAGTGACAACGGGGCCGGATGGCCCCGTTGCCGTTTCAACCGGCGCGACGGCTCCGGATCTGACAAATCAAGCTGCCGCACACACCGGCAGCCCGCCGCTATCGATCCCGCCCGTCCCGATCGCGCTTGTTGCGCTGCGGGCCGAACCGCAGCACCACAATGCCGATCACCACGAATACGCCGAGCAGGATAACCGGGAACATTTCCATCGCCGGCAACTCAATGTGCCGGCAGCAGCCAGGTCACCAGCGCTGCGAAAATGGCGAAAACGGTGAATACCGCGACGATGATGGCGACGCTCTTCTTGCCGATCGCCTGTTGCTTGTCCTGCTTTTGAGTCATGGCCGATGCCCGGAATTGTGGCGTAAAGGCAGCAGCATAAACGCTGGCGCGGATTCCTGCAGAACTGTTGACACTGTCTGGCGCTCCGGCTGCCAGTTTGCTGCACCAATCGGCCGGCCGCCGCGTCAGTTTCGGACAATCACGATGAGCGGATATGCCATTGAACAGATGCGTCGGTATCCGTTAGCGTTGTTACGTTTACGTAACATGCGACTTGAAATGACACAGCCATTCCGGATTACCAGCCAGCGCGACCTGCGCCAGCACGGCGCCGACCGCAGCTGGCTGGATGCAGCGCTGAGCCGCCAGTTGCAGGCCGTTATCGGCAGTTGCTTCAGCGGCGTGGACAGCGGCGATTATCTGAACAAGTATTTCCTGCGCGACGATTGCTTCATGCGCCGGCTGCGGCTGTTTTATGCCGGCCAACAGCTGGTTGGCTATTGCCTGCTGACATTTCGCCGGCAAACCATCGACGGCAGCGGGCCGGTGGTGCTGATGGGCGCATCGGCCGGCTTTCTGCCCGACTACCGCCATGGCAACCACACGCTGCGCTTTTCGCTGCAACAGGCGATCGGCTACAAGCTGCGCCACCCGTGGCAAAGCGTTTATTTCGCCGATACCATGCTCAGCCCGGCGATGTACCGGGTGATGGCCAAAGCGGTCGGTATCATCTACCCCCACCCCGCCTGCGCCACGCCGGGCGACGTGCGTGCGCTGCTGCAGCACCTGCAGCCGCACAGCCAGACACCCGGCCACGTTACCTACGTCGGGCGCAAAAGCGACTATTCCGCCGCCGACCTGCAGCGCTTTGCCGCCAGCGACAAACCGGAAATCCGCTTCTACCTGCAGACCAACCCCGGCTTTGCCGACGGCTATGCGTTGCTCACCGTCATCCCGGTCAGCCTGCGACAGATGCTGCGCACCGCGCAGCTGTGGCTGCGGCCGTCGTCGGGCCACGGCTGAAGCCGGCCGCAGCCCCGCATCAGGGCTGCGCGACTTGCTGGATGCCGGCCAGCAGCCAGCCACCGTTGCGCAGCTTGACCAGATTCCAGATTTCGGCGAAATCCTCGGCCGGCCCGCCGTTATCGCGCACACTGCCGCTGAAACGCACGCTGGCGACCTCGCGATCCCGCTCCTGCAGCACTTCAAGCAATACGGCTTCGAGGCCGATTACATCGGTCTGCTGTGGCGCGCTGCCGCGCTCGGCCATATCCAGCTTGATTTCGGCGAACATCTCCGGCGTGGTGAATTCGCGGATATCGTCCAGGTTGCGCTCGTCATTGGCCGCCTGCAGACGGATGAACTGCACCTTGGCCACCCGCTCGAACGCCGCCACGTCAAAACCGGCCGGAATCGCCGCAGCCGGGCTGGCTGCAATCCCCGCACCAATGCCGCTAGCAGCACCGGCAGAAGCGCCGGGCAGCGGCACATCGATGCGCTGCGACTGCGGCGCAGGCTGGGCGGCACCGGCGTATTGCATGCCGCCAGCGCCCGCCTGAGATTGTGCCAGCGCGCGTTTACGCACGAAGAAACCGACCAGTGCCAGCGCCGCCATCACCAACAGGCCAATCATCAGCATATTCGCCAACCCGGCGCCAAAGCCGAAATGCGACGCCAGCGCCGCCAATCCCAAACCCGCCGCCAGACCGGCCAGCGGCCCCATCCACGAACGTTTGGCCGGTGCCGCCGCAGCAGGTGCGGCCGCCGGCGACCTGGCCGCCATGCCGGATGCCTGCGGCGCCTGAACCGGC
>CALMFQ010000008.1 GCA_937863215.1 uncultured Pseudomonadota bacterium | reverse complement strand
CCGGTTCATACGTGATCGGCTAGTTCTACTGGAAGTTGAAACAGGGCGACAGCGCCGAATGCGCCGATTTCGTTGCGCCGCCGTTGATGCTGTCGAAAGAAAGCAGCAAGAACGAGATCGCCTGGAGCATCGGCGAATACATACCCAAAGCCGAGATCGAGACCGCATTTAAAGCCAGCCTGCCGGAGCCGCGCGGCATCGCGCCGAATCAGCCGGCGCCGGGCAGCGACAGCGGACGCTACTGGAAGCTGTTCGGCCTGCTGTCGCTGATTGCACTGCTGCTGCAGATCGGTTTTGTCGCCGGGGCCAAAAATCAGCGCGCCATCCAGCATTCGCTGACGCTGGCGCCGAACGAAGCCACGCAGAGCTGGAGCAGCGAGCCATTCAGCATCGAAGGCCGGCGCGGCAATATCGCCATCCGCCAGAACGCCGATGTCAGCAACAATTGGGTATATTTCGACATGGCGCTGATCAACACTGCCGACGGCACCGTGCACAAGGTTGGCCGCGAGGTCAGCTATTACTCCGGCTACGACAGCGACGGTTCGTGGACTGAGGGCAGCAAGAACGACGAGGCGTTTCTCAGCGACATCCCGCCCGGCCAGTATGTGCTGGAAATCGATGCCGAATCGGCCACCGATCACAAGGACACGCTGTTCGCCACGGTTGCGGTGTACCGCGATGTGCCGCTGTGGGCGAATTTCTGGGCGCTGGAGCTGCTGCTGCTGTGCTTCCCGCTGCTTGCCTGGTGGCGCAGCTGGGGCTTTGAAGTCAAGCGCTGGGCCGAATCCGATCATCCGAAAGTTACCAGCTCGGGGGACGATTGATGTACCGCTTCTCGACCATTGCCGGTATTGCCGCGCTGCTGCTGTATTCCTGGGCCAACTTCAACGGCCGCTCGATCCTCGGCACGGACGAGCAGAGCCGCGAAACCAAGGGTGCGGGTTTCGCCCGCAGCTATCACAAATAGGAGCCTCACTCCATGCACGACATTCTCACTCCAGCCTACCTGATTGCTTCGCTGGTCTACTCGCTGCTCGGCGTGGTGGTGTTCTGGGTCGCGTTCATCATCATCGACAAGATCACCCCCTACGATTTGTGGAAAGGCCTGGTGGAAGATCGCAACCAGGCGCTGGCCACCGTGGTGGCGGCGATGTGCCTCGGCATTGCCATCATCGTCGCGTCGGCGATCCACGGCTGAGCGCGGCCGGATCGCCGATCCCGACTGCCGCTGTCGCAGCGGCGTTTTACCCCTGCCCTGCAGGCCAATACCAGAGCGGCCTGCAGGCCGGGCTGCAGACCAATACCGGCAAGGCTTGCAGCCTTGCCCATTTGAATCCGTTCCGACCTCATGCGTTTTGCCCTGCTGCTGTCCGTTTTCA
>CALMFQ010000007.1 GCA_937863215.1 uncultured Pseudomonadota bacterium | reverse complement strand
CGAACAGACCGGCTCTGGCCCGGAAAGTTCAAACTTCATGAGGCCGGATCAATAGGTCGAAAAGGAATGCACAGCCGTACACCGTACTGCGGCCTAACTATGTAAAGGGAAAGAATTGGGGTTCAGACCAAGTGGCGACGCTTGCAGGCCAACGAAGATTTTCTGTGGCGATGGCATTCGTCGCAGCAGGGTCAACCGGCTGGTTCGCCATTTGGCTGACGCGCATGCACCGGGAAGTTTATCGTTGCGACGGAGTCAGTTGTTGCACACCCAGACGCAGCGCAATCAGCGCCATACGCACGCAGACAAAGGCATAGACCGCCAGCATCAACGGCAAGGGATAGCGCCGGGCATAAAACTTGCGGTAAAAGCGTAGCATGCCGCGATGTTTGTGCCATTCGACGCGCAACGGCCGGCTGTTGCTGCAAGTGCCTTGATAGTGCACGATGCTGATCTGCGGCACGAACAATATCCTGAAACCGGCCAGGGTAAAGCGTGCGCACCAGTCGATATCCTCGCAGTGGAGGAAATAACCTTCGTCGAGCGGACCGACACTCTCGATGGCGCTGCGCCGCACCAGCATGAATGCGCCAGAAATGGCCTCGACCTCTACCGGGTGCGGCGGCAGAGGTGTTCCGGTAAGGTTGAAACTGCGAAAACGTGGCGAACCGGGAAACAAGCGCTGCAATTGCAGAACCTGCACCAGCGATTGCCATGGGGTCGGCAGTGTGCGGCGGCAGCCGCGCTGTTCCGAGCCGTCGGCATTGGCAATCAGGCAACACGCCATCCCTGCCTGCGGAGTCTGTTTGAGCACCGGTAGCATGCGCGCCAAGGTATCCGGCTGCAGCACGCAATCCGGGTTGAGAAACAACACCGTTTCACTGGCCGGCAACAGCGGCAATATCCGGTTATTGGCCTTGGCAAAGCCAAGATTGGCACGATTTTCCACGATAGTCAGCCGGACATCGCCGCCACAACGCTGTCGCAACAGTTCCAGGCTGGCGTCGGTCGAGCCATTGTCGGATACAAACACCACCACCGGATGTGCGGAACGCAATACCGATTCGACGCAGTCTGCCAGCCTGGCGCCTGCATTGAAATTAACGATGACAACCGGAACTACGGATTGAGTCATGTTCAATCCAGCGGCTGGTCAAAACGCCGTGGCGCATAGCCGAAATCGCGGCTGGCGCTGGCGTGGCTGAAACACAAGTCATGGTTCATCCGGTATGCCATTTCCAGGTGCAGATGCCGGAAACGCGGCAGCAAGCGCAATACGCCGAGCAGCGCGGCAAACAGCCAGGGCGGAATGCTGACGATGCGTTCCGGCAGGCGTTGCGCCCGGAAAATGCGCGCCACCATGGCGCGATAGCTCAACGTTTCGCCACCGCTCAGTTCGTAGATTCTCCCGGCAGTTGCCGGGCTGGCAACAATCCGCCCAACCGCGGCAGCCAGATCGTCTGCGTGCACCGGCTGGCGCAGCCCTGCTCCGCTCCCGATCAGCGGAAAAAAGCCGAACCGCTTGATCATGCGGGCGATCCAGGCCACATTCTTGTCCCGATTCTGGCCATAAATCAGCGTCGGCCGGACGATAGTCCAGTTGTGCAACCCGCTAGCGCCCAGCGCCGCCTCGGCTTCCGCCAAGCGTTGTGCCAGCGCACGCTCGGCCGGGTCCGGCGATGTCTGCTTCGATAGCACGCTGGTGGAGCTGAATGCCACCAGCCGTTGCAGTTGTGCGCAGTGCGGACTGGCGAGCAGTGCCGGCAGCAGCCAGATCGGCGCCAGGTGAATGTAGATAGTGCCATCAGCCAGCGGCACCGCCTTTGCCTGCTCGCCGATATCGAGTTGCAGCCATTCGATCCCCGGCTGCGCCGGTGGCGCCGGATGGCGGCTCAATGCCAGGACCCGATAGCCGGCTGCAAGCAACCGCGGCAACAGATACCTGCCGACCAGGCTGCTGGCACCGGAAACAATCGCAAGCGGTGTTTGAGTCATCAAATACGCGCCAGGCTCAGATACTCCACCGATTGCATCTCCTGCAGGCGGCTGGCGGTACGGAAGAATTCACCGGATTGCACGCCTTCGGTGTAGATCTGCTCTGCCGGCACGGCAGCCGAAATCAGCAGTTTGACGCGGCTGTCGTAGAACACATCCACCAGCCAGGTAAAGCGGCGGGCCTCCGATGCGTTGGCAGCGCCCAGCTTGGGGATGTCCGACACGATGACCGTGTGGTATTCGCTGGCGATTTCCAGGTAATCGGTCTGCGAACGCGGGCCGCCACAGATGCCGGCAAAATTGAACCAGATAATGCCTTGCGCATGGCGTAGCGCCTTGATCTTGCGGCCTTCGATCTCGATTTCCGGCTTCAGGTCGGCGCCGTTGGCAATTTCCTCGAATATCGAGGTCAGCTTGCCCTGGGTATTGGCGTCAACCGGCGTGATATAGGTTTCAGTATGCGTCAGGTTGCGCAAGCGATAGTCGTTGCCGCCATCGACATTGACAATGGTCAGCCGGTCTTTCAGCAACGCAATGGTCGGCAGGAAATTGACTCGCTGCAGGCCATCCGGATACAGCCGGTCTGGCTCGTAATTCGACGTCATCACCAGCACCACCCCCAGATCGAACAGACAGCTCAGCAGGCGGCCGAGAATCATCGCGTCGGCAATATCGCTGACATGAAATTCATCGAAACAGATCAGCCGGTACTTGCCGGCAATGCGCCTGGCAACGGTCTGCAGCGGATCGGCCTCGTTTTTCAGGGTTTTCAGCTCGGCGTGCACCTCATGCATGAAATGATGAAAGTGAATCCGGCGTTTGCGCCGGTATGGCACCACCGAATAGAACGAATCCATCAGAAACGACTTGCCACGCCCTACTCCGCCCCAGAAATACAGGCCACGCGGAATATCCGGCGTCGGCAGCAGCTTGCCGAACGGGCGGTGACGCTTGCGCTTGAACTCCAGCAGCAATTGGTAAAGATTCTGCAAATGCGTTATTGCCGCAGCCTGAGCCGTATCGGCAATGAAGCCTTCGCGTTGTGACGCCGCCGCATACCATTCGGCCGGGGAAAGCTTGCTGTCGGAGCCAGGGGAAAATATGTGTTGTGACATGAAAACAGACTGGTCTGACGCACTTGCAATGTGCCAATTGCGCCAGATAATGAAGTGAGACAAACCTCTAGTATAACGGGATTGAATTGATTATGACCAATGCCCAACTGGATCAGCTATCGGTACGACTGGTAGAGCCTTCCATCGCTCAAGCCAGGCTGATCACGCGCCAGCTCGAAGACACGGGAATCCGCTTTGTGCACAGCAGTCGCAGCGGCATGGAAGCGTTGGCGGCATTACGCGACGTTCCTGCCGATCTGATTATCAGTTCGCTGTACCTGCCGGATATGACCGGAACGGAGCTGGTATATGCAATGCGTGCCGACGATGACCTCGCCCACAAGGCATTCATGCTGATTTCCAGCGAAACCAATCCGCGTTATCTCGACCCGGTACGCCAGGCCGGCACGATCTGCATTTTGCCAAAACCGTTCAACGGCCAGCAATTACGTGGCGCCTTGCTATCGACGCTGGAATATCTCGATCCGAAAACACTGCAGCTGGATACCGAACACATCGATATCGAGGATATCAAAGTGCTGCTGGTCGATGACAGCCCGACTGCACGCAACTACATCCGCCACATCCTCGGCAATCTGGGAATCCGGCACTTTACCGAGGCACAAAACGGCAAACAGGCGTGTGCGCTTGTCGAACGAGAGTTCTTCGACTTGATCGTTACCGACTACAACATGCCGGAAATGGATGGTCGGGAATTCACCGAATTCGTCCGCACCCGCAGCGGACAGAGCAGCGTACCGATCCTGATGGTATCCAGCGAGCAGAACCGGAACCGCTTGGCAGCGGTGCAGAATGCCGGTGTTTCTGCGCTGTGCGACAAGCCGTTCGACCCACGACTGGTGCGCGACCTGATCCTCAAGCTGCTCGCGTCACGATGAACAATGGCCCGTTTCCGGGCCATTGTTCAATTACGCGTTACGTAACAGAAATTACAGCTCATTTGCATTGCTTGCCAGGTATGCGGCAACGCCTTCCGGGCTGGCGGTCATGCCTTTCTTGCCCTTGTTCCAGCCGGCTGGACAAACTTCGCCGTTTTCTTCGGTGAATTGCAGTGCGTCGACCATGCGGATCATTTCGTCAACGTTGCGACCCAACGGCAGATTATTGACTACCTGATGCTGCACCACGCCATTGCGGTCGATCAGGAATGAGCCGCGCAGAGCCACGCCGCCTTCGTTTTCCACATCGTATGCCTGACAAATTTCATGTTTCATGTCGGCAACCAGCGTGTAGCCAACCTGGCCGATGCCACCTTTTTCGACAGGAGTGTTGCGCCATGCATTGTGAGTGAAATGGCTGTCGATCGATACGCCGATAACCTCGACGTTGCGCTTCTTGAATTCTTCTACGCGATGATCGAATGCAATCAGTTCCGACGGGCAAACGAAAGTGAAATCCAGCGGGTAGAAAAACACTACAGCATATTTACCCTTGGTAGCGGCAGCGAAATTGAAGTCTTCAACGATCTGACCATTGCCAAGCACGGCGGCGGAAGTGAAATCGGGGGCCTTTTTACCAACCAGAACTGCCATGTTATGTACTCCTTGTTGATTAGATTATTCGCAAAACAACTACTGATTTTTTCAGCAGGCATCAAATGCATACAGGGTATGCGCCCTGTGTGATTCAATTCGGAATCCGGATAAAACGCACAGGGTATGCGCCCTGTGTGATTCAATTCGGAATCCGGATAAAACGC
>CALMFQ010000006.1 GCA_937863215.1 uncultured Pseudomonadota bacterium | reverse complement strand
TACTGCAATTTTTCGGCCATTTTGCCCAGTTGTTGCGCCAACAGCGGGTTTTCCGCACCGATGGCCTGAATTGCCCGGGCGATGGCTTGCGGATTCAGCTCGCGCAGCGCCTGCGTCAGCTGCTCGCGGCACGCCGGCGACAAAGCGTCCAGATCGGCCGCCAGCGGCTCGGCCTGCGCCGGCCCGACGGCGGCTTCGGCGGCCAGCGGCGGCAGTTGCAGCAACTGCGCCAGGTGCAGGTACAGTTGTTCGGCATCGACCGGCTTGCTGAGAAAGGCATCGGCACCCGCATCCAGCGCGGCCTGGCGTTGCTCGGCAAAGGCATGCGCGCTCATCACCACGATTTTTGCCGCCGCGCCGTCCGGGCGCTGGCGAATCTGCCGGATGGCCTCCAGCCCATCCATGCGCGGCATGTTCCAGTCCATCAGCACCAGCTGCGGCTGCGTTGCCGCAAAGCGCTCCAGCACCTGCTCGCCGTCAATCGCCTCGACAATCGCGCCAGCGCAATCCTGCAGCAGACCACGCAACAGCAGACGCGCTTCGGCATTGTCGTCGGCAATCAGAATCCGCCCCCGATAGCCGGCCAGCCGCTCCGACTGGCTGCGCTGCGATTGCGCATCGGTCACGCTGGCGAGCGGCAGGTCGAGCGTGAAACGGAAGGTGGAGCCCTGCCCCGGTGTCGATTCGACTTCCAGCGTGCCGCCCATCAGCTCGACGAACTGGCGGCTGATCGACAGGCCGAGGCCGGTGCCGACATGGGCGGCATGCGTATCGAGCTGGACGAACGGCTCGAAAATCCGCGTCAGATGTTCGCTGTCGATACCGATGCCGCTATCCGCCACCGCAAACGTCAGGCTTACCTGCTGCGCCTGCCGCTCCTGCACCGCGACGGCAAGGCAGGCCCGGCCGGCAAGCGTGAATTTGACCGCATTGCCGAGCAGGTTGAGCAGCACCTGTTTCAGCTTGAAGCCATCCACCACCACGTGCGACGGCAAGGCGCCGAATTCGGTGGCAAACGTCAGCCCGGCCTGATCGGCACGCACCTGAATCATGTCGATGGTTTCGCTCAGCAATTCGCCCAGATTGGTTGGCTCCGGCTCCAGCTGCGTGGCGCCGGCCTCGATCTTGGACAGCTCCAGCACCGCGTTGATCAGCGCCAGCAGGTGGTTGCCGGAGCGATTGATGATGGCCAGATTCTTGCGCTGCCCCTGGCTCAGGCCGGGGTCGCGCGCCAGCAACTGGGAGAAGCCGATCACCGCGTTCAGCGGCGTGCGCAGCTCGTGGCTCATGTTGGCAAGGAATACCGACTTGGCGCGGCTGGCGCTTTCGGCCAGATCGCGCGCCAGCTCCAGCTCACCGGTGCGCTGCTGCACCAGCGATTCGAGATGCTGGCGGTAGCGTTCCACCGCCTGTTCGGCATCCTGCCGGTCGGTCACGTCGTTGAGCACGCCGAGATAATCGGTGCCGACCGCAATACCGCTGATTTCGGCAATCCTGATATCGCCATCGGCGCAGGTAATGCGATAGCGGCCCGGCCGTACTGTCGGGTCGAGCGCCGCGGCGTCGCGGTAGCGGGTCCAGTCCTGCAGCACCTGCCGGCGATAATGCGGATCGGGGTAAGCCAGCTCGAACCAGTGCTGCATGTGCGGTACATCGGCCAGGCGGTAGCCGTAGGTGGCGGTGAATTTGTCGTTGATCAGCAGCACCTTGCCGCTGCTGTCGAACAGGCCGATCGGCACCGGAAATTTGTGCAGGAACGAGGCAAAACGCTGTGCCTCGGCCCGCTGCTCGTCCTTTTGCGCCGCCAGCTGCGCCACCATCGCCTTGATCGAAGTCTTGAGCTGCTCCAGTTCGCCGCGGAAATGCAGCTGCTGCAGCTGATCGGGCGCCGCACTGTCGCGCTCGACCGCACGCGCGTAGCGGCCGATCCGCTGCACCGGATTCAGCACCAGGGAACGCAGGCTGAAGATCAATGCCAGTGCGATTGCTACATCCAGCGCCAGGATCATGCCGCCCAGATAGAGCGCGAAACGGCGCAGGCGGCCGGCAACCAGCTCCGGCGTCAGGTACAGGCTGACCACGCCGATCCGCTCGCCCTCATGGCCGATTTCACGGTTGGCCACCATCGGTCCGGGCGGCGCAGTGAACTGCTCTGCCTGCCGCGGCCTGCCATCGGCTCCGCGCACCATGGCCTGATGATTCCGGTCGTAGCGCAGCACCACCGCCGCGCTGTCGGCATCGCGCATTTCCGCCTGCAGCAGCCGGTTGATCTGCTCCCGGTCCATATTCCATACCGCGCCGCTCAAGGCAATCGCCAGCCGGTCGGAACGCGTTGCCAGGCGTTGATGGAATTCGCTCCACTCGTGCTCGCTGACGTAGTGGTAGCCGGCCAGGCCGAACAGGCCGAGTATCAGCGTCAGGGTGGCGACCAGCACGATGACGACGTACAGGGTAATGGAAGCGTTGCGCAGGCGAGGCATGAATCGGTGAGGCAGAATTATCCGGGTGCCGGCGGGCCGGGTTTACAGTTGCACCAGCGGCTGGGCGGCGCGCACCAGCCGTTCGAACTCGGCGGCACTGACCGGCTTGCTGAAATAATAGCCCTGAATCAGGTCGCAGCCATGCTCGCACAGGAATTCGAATTGCGCACGCGTTTCCACGCCCTCCGCCACCACCTGCATGCCGAGGTTGCGCGCCAGCGCGATGATGGTGCGTGCAATCGCGGCATCGCTGGCATCGACATGCACGCCATCGACAAACGACTTGTCGATTTTCAGCGTATCGATCGGGAAGTGTTTCAGGTAACTGAGGCTGGAATAACCGGTGCCGAAATCGTCGAGCGATACCGTCACGCCGATCTGCTGCAGCGCCTGCAGCACAGCGCTGGCCTTGCCGGTGTCTTCCATCAGGATGCTCTCGGTGATTTCCAGATCCAGCAGCTGCGGCGGCAACCCGTATTGCTGCAGGATGCGCTGCACCAGCATGCCGATATCGTGGCGACGGAACTGGTGCGTCGACAGGTTGACGGCGATCTTCAGCGGCCCGAGCCCGGCCGCCAGCCAGCGCTGCTGTTGCGCGCACACCTGATGCAGCACCCATTCGCCGATCTGGTTGATCAGCCCGCTTTCTTCCGCCAGTGGAATGAAACGCAACGGCGGCACCGTGCCCAGCTGCGGGCTGTGCCAGCGGATCAGCGCCTCGGCGCCGACGATCTGCTGGCTGGCGCAGGCCACCTTGGGCTGGTACACCACCTGCAATTCGCCGTTGGCGGCAGCATCGTGCAGCAGCTGCTCCATTTCCATGCGCGCACAGGCTTCGGCATCCATTTCGCGGGTGAAAAAACAATACTGGTTGCCGCCACGCGTCTTGGCCTGATACAGCGCGTTTTCGGCGCAACGCATCAGTTCGTCCAGCGAGTGACCGTCGTGCGGGTAAATGGCGACACCCATGCTGGCGGTAATCACCCATTTGCGGTCGTCGGCAACCAGCGTTTCGGCAATGGTATGGACGATGCGTCCAGCCAGCGCCGACAACTCGGCCAACTCGATCACCTGCGGCACCACCAGCAGGAATTCGTCGCCTCCCTGGCGCGACAGCATCTGCGGCTCGTGCACCGCACCCGACAGGCGATCCGCCAGCAGCTTGAGAATCTGGTCGCCGAGGCTGTGGCCGAGCGAATCGTTGATTACCTTGAAACGGTCCAGGTCGAGACACAGCACGCCAATGTGTTCGCCGGCGGTGGCGTTGAAGTTGTCCACCGCGCTATCGAAGTGGCGCCGCGCCACCAGCCGGTTCGGCAAGCCGGTCAGCGCATCGCGGTAGGCAAGGAAATCGATCAGCGTCTTGGCATCCTGGCTTTCGGAAATGTCCACCAGCGTGGCAATGTAATGGGTGACTTCGCCACTGCTGCGGCGGAATGCCGAAATCGTCTCCATCATCGGCGTGGTATTGCCGTCCTTGTGCCGGTTGAGGATTTCGCCCATCCAGTGGCCGGTTTCCTGCAGTGCTTGCCACATGTTGCGGTAAAACGCCTGATCCTGACGCCCGGAATTGAGAATGCGCGGCGTCTGCCCCAGCGCTTCGGCGGCGCCGTAGCCGGTGATGCGGGTAAAGGCGGGATTGACGCGCACGATCACGCCATCGGTGTCGGTGATCATGATGCCGTCGAAGCTTGCCTGCAGCGCCTCGTCCGCCAATCGCAGATCGGCCTCGGCGGTGCGTCGCAGCGCAATCTCGTCCTGCAGCGCATGCGTGCGCGCGGCAACTTCGGCCTCCAGATTCAGCCGCAGGCGGTGCAGATCCAGGTGAGTCCGCACCCGCAGCAGCACCTCTTCGGGCTGATACGGCTTGGAAATGTAATCGGCGGCGCCAAGGCGGAAACCGAGAATGCGGTTTTCCACATCCTGCATCGCCGACATGAAAATCACCGGCACATCGCGGGTGGCCGGGTCGCGTTTCAGGCGTTTGCAGACCTCGTAGCCATCGATGCCCGGCATGTTGATGTCGAGCAGGATCAGTTCCGGCAGCCGCGCATGGACCGTCGTCAGCGCCAACTCGCCGTCCTGCGCCTGGCGCACCGTATGGCCGGCACTGGTCAGCAGATCGGTGAGCAGCTTCAGCGACTCCGGCGTATCCTCCACCACCAGGATTCCGCCGGACTGAAGATTGGCAATCTGGATATCCGCCATTGGGCGCTCCGCCTGCGTCAAAAGTTTCTGATTTCTGCCGGAATTGCGCCCAGCGGCACGATCCGTTCGGCTGCGCCGCGCTTGATTGCCTCTTTCGGCATGCCGAACACCACGCACGAGGCTTCGTCCTGCGCCAGCGTGC
>CALMFQ010000005.1 GCA_937863215.1 uncultured Pseudomonadota bacterium | reverse complement strand
AGCGGGGTTGTCGTTTGCCCAGCGAATTGTGGAAAACTCTTGCTGGCAGTGGATATTGCTGCAAATCCCGGCTGGAGCCCGGCTGCGGTAAGCGGTGCGGTCGGGATGAAAAATGTATTTTCCCGGATGTAATTTTTCGCAAAAAAGTTTTCTTTTGCCCTCGCCGCTAAGAAAACCCGGCCGGCAGCGGCCAAGTTGCATTCACTTCGAATGCGGGAGCAACCACCATGGCATTGCGCTGAGGTGGCCGGACATGGGCGATTCGTTGTCGCTGGCACATCCGGGGCTGGTGTGAAGCCCTTGCTCCGGGCCGCTGCCGGCGGTGGCGTATGCATCGCGCAGCGGCTTGGGCAGGACGCGCGGCTGGATTGTGGCGCGCATCGGCCGGGTGAAAAAATTGTCTGGCCTGCTGCTGGGGCTGGCGGGGCTTGCCATTCTCAGTGGCGGCGACAAATGGCTGGAGGCACAGTTGTTGCAACTGCCGCCTGAAGCTTGGCTACGGCTGACGCTGCTGTTTTGAGCAAAAAAAGCCCCGGCGGCGGCCGGGGCGGTGGCGCTTACGCCGGTTGCGGCCGGCTTGGCTGTGTGGCGCCGAAATTCGGCAGTGCGTAGCGGAAAATCCGCCACAGCACGCTGCCGAACTGCACACTGAAACGGCCGGTGTTGTAATGCTGACCGTACTTGGCGCAGATACGGCGCACTGCAATCGCCATTTCGGCGTAGCGGTTGGCCGGGATGTCCGGGAACAGATGATGCTCGATCTGGTGGCTCAGGTTGCCGGACAGGATGTGGAACAGCTTGCTGCCCTTCAGATTGCTGGAACCGCGCAGCTGGCGCAGATACCAGTGAGCGCGCGATTCGTTCTCCAGCACCGATTGCGGGAATACTTCGGCATCCTTGGTGAAGTGGCCGCAAAAAATGATCACCCAGGTCCACAGATTGCGGATCAGGTTGGCCAGCAGGTTGCCGCACAGCACGGCAACGCAATGCGGCCCGGCCAGCAGCGGGAAAATCAGGTAATCGCGCGCCGAAACCTGGCCCAGCTTGCGCAGGAACGGCCGGAAGCGCTCGCCGAATTCGGCCTTGCCCATCTTGCCGTTGAACAGCCGGTTCATTTTCAGGTGCTGGATTGCCACGCCGTACTGGAACAGGATCGCCAGCAGCAGCGCATACAACGGCTGCAGCAGGAAGCCGGGCTGCCAGCGTTGCTCCGGGAACAGGCGCACCAGACCGTAGCCGAGATCCTTGTCCTTGCCGAGAATATTGGTATAGGTGTGGTGCTCGTAATTGTGCGTATAACGCCAGAAATCCGCCGGGCAGGCGTGGTTCCATTCGTAGGTATTGCCGGCGAATTCCGGGTCGTGCATGAAATCGAACTGGCCGTGCATCACGTTATGGCCGAGTTCCATATTGTTGACGATTTTCGAAATGCCCAGCAGCACTACGCCGAGAATGAATGTCGGCGGAAAAAAGCCAGCGAACAGCATGATGCGGCCGGCCAGCTCGGTCAGGCGCACACTGCTGCGAATGCGACGGATGTAGCGTGCGTCGCGTTCGCCCAGCGTGGCTACCGTATGCTGGCGCAACTGGTCGAGTTCGGCTCCGAACGCTTGCAGTTCATCTGGCGTCAGGGGGCGGTTATTCGGCATGTAGAACTCCAGTGGTTTGGTTTTTATAGGTCGAGGGTAACGTCGGAAACCGGCGTCGATACGCACAGGCGGATCATCTCGCCCGGTTCGGCCGAGGTTTCGCCGCTCAGCAGGTTGTGCACCGTGCCGGATTCCTTCTTGCACACACAGCTGAAGCAGATGCCCATGCGACAGCCGCTGGCCGGTTTCAGCCCGTGCTGTTCTGCCTGCTGCAACAGCGTGCTGCCGCTGTTGCCTTGCTGGGCCTGCCCGCTGCGGCTGTAGCGCAGCGTGACCGCATGGGCTGCCGTGCCACTATCCATGCGCGGCGGGGTGAAGGCTTCGGTCAGCAGCGCCAGCCGGTGCTGGCGGCTTTGCCACAGCTCGCGTACCGCATCGGTCAGGCTCGCCGGGCCGCAGGCAAAACCGGCGCGCTGCGCCGCATCCGGCACCAGCCGGTCGAGCTGTGCGGCGCCGAATACTTCGACCGCCTTGCCATCCACATCGGTCAGCAGCGGGATGTGGCGCAGATTCGGCATGCGCTGCAGCAGCGCGCGGATCTCGTTCTGGAACGGCAGCGTGGCAGCGTCGCGCGCATATTGCAGCAACACCACGTTGGCGCGCGGCTGTTCGCTGGCCAGCATGTGCAGCCACGACATCACCGGGGTGATGCCGCTGCCGCCGGCGATCAGCAGCAGCGGATCGCTGCTCGGCAGGCTGGCATCGCCAAATGCCTGGCCGACTTCGAGGTAATCGCCGACGCGCACCTGCTGGTGCAGCCAGTTCGACAGCAGGCCGCCCGGCACCTGCTTGACGGCGAATTCGATCTGGCCGTCGGCGCTCTGGATATTGGTCAGGCTGTAGCTGCGGCTGTGGCGCACGCCATTGATTTCGGCGTAAACCTGCAGGTGCTGGCCGGGGCGGAAGCCTTGCCAGTTGCGGTTGGGTTTCAGGCTGAACGCAAGCATGTCGCTGGCCACCGGAACGATTTTTTCCACTTTGCAGATCACCCGGCGCCAGCGCAGTTGCGGCGACAGCCAGCGTGCGTAGAAATCGAATGTGGCTTCGTCGACCAGCGCGTCGAGCCAGCGGTTGCGTGGTACGGCTACTGCGGATGGAGCTGACATGGTTTATCCTGTTGAGTGAACGATTGTTCGCGAATTTGCCACGCATTCCGCATTAAGTCAACGACTGTTTACCAAGATGGCAGGTTATTGTTTCAGCAGCATTATTCGCGTGACAAATGTCACTGGATTCGACCGGAAAGCGTATATCTGTTACATTCGGCGGATTTTGAATCCGTGGCCAGCGTTGCCCGGACGATACAAAAGAGTCACATTTATGCTGCCGCGCGCCGAAAAGAAATTACAAACCCGTCAGGCCCTGATGCAATCGACGCTGGAGTTGATGACGGCCGGTGGCGGTTTCTGCAGCCTCAGCCTGCGCGAGGTGACACGCCAGGCAGGCGTGGTGCCTGCGGCGTTCTACCGCCATTTCGACGACATGGACGCGCTGGGGCTGGCGTTGGTGGAAGAAGTGATGCGCAAGTTCCGCACCGCGATTCGCGAAGTGCGGCATCACGAACTGGAAGTCGGCGGTGCGATCGATGCATCGATCCGGATTTTTCTCGATTATGTCGAAGCCGACCGCAGCTATTTCATGTTCCTGGCGCGTGAGCAGTACGGCGGCTCGCCGGCGGTACGCAAGGCGATCACCGACGGCATGCTGCAGATCAGCCAGGATCTGGCATCCGATCTGCGGCAGATGCCGAGGCTCAAGCACCTGGACCAGATGGACCTGGACATCCTGTCCGACCTGATCGTCAAAACCGTGTTCTCCTCGCTATCCGATGTGCTCGACCCGCCGCAACTGGCGGTGCGCGAATCGCTGCAGCCGCAGTTCCAGCTGGTACAGAAACTGCGTTTCATCATGATTGGCGCCAAACTGTGGCGCGGCATCGCCGGCGGCAAGGACCAGCATCCCTGACCCGGGCTGCAACCCGCGCTGGCAGCGGCGTGCAGCCGGCCTGCAGCGCGCATCCCGCTTGGCTTGCAGGCTGACCGGATCGCGGCGCGCATCCCGATCCGCCGGCGGATTTCCTTCGACTCGCCTGTCGCCGCCTCGGCGTCGGCCTCCCGCTCAAGCTACGACTGCCTGTCTGCATTCTCCGCGACGCTGTGCGCGAGCCAGTGGCAGATCTGCTCTATGACCCATTCTCCATCGTCCAGCGGCAGATCGTGCCCGGCCCACGGATGCAGCGCCAGCGTGCTGTGCCAGTGGCGCGCCAGTGCCAGCGAACAGCGGTGATCGACCAGCCGGTCGGCGCTGCCGGCCAATACCAGCAATGGCTGTGGCAGCTTGTGCCGCGGTGCGCTAAAGCGCGCCGCCGCCAGTAACTGGCGCAGTGCGTTGGCGCGGCTGACCGGATATTGCGTGCGCCAGGCCAGCCAGTGCGGCAGCACGGCCGGATCGGCGCGGCTGCTGGTCAGCCGCAGCAGCAGTTGCTCGAATTCGCGGCCGGTGTCGGCGCGCAGGCCGTGCAGCAGCAACGGTGGATAATTGCGCGGCCGCAGCCGGCGGTAGAACGGGCTGAACGGCCGCATGCTGGTGTTGATCAGCACGCAGCGGTGGATTTCCGCCGGATGGCTGCGCGCCCAGTCGCAGGCAACCATGCCGCCGAGCGACAACGCCAGCAGGTTGAACGGCCCGGGCTCGCCGTGCAATGCCAGTTGCGCGCGGCAGAACTGCACCATTTCCGCCACCCGCAGCGGGCTGCGCAGCCGGTAATGCTCGCCGTTGCCGGGCAGATCGATGGCGATGACCCGGTTGCCCGGCAGCGCCGCCTGCAGTCTGGCGGGAAAGTCGCCCCAGTGACGGGTTTCGCGCAGCAGGCCGCGCACCAGGATCCAGCTGTTCATGTTTGCTCCGGGGGGTACCAGCGCGCCAGCGCCGCCAGTCGGTGTTGTTCGCGGCCGTAGTGCACCGGCAGCCAGTGTTGCCATGAATGTGCGGCGCGCGACAGGAATTCCAGCCACATCAAGTGCCGCCGCAGCACGCGCTGCCTGCGGTGCGGCACCAGCGGATTGAAAAAACCGAGCCGCGACAGCACCTGGCGCGGATTCTTTTTCACCCACATCCACGAGCCCATTTCCAGCGTCAGCGGCAGAAACACCCGTTGTTCCTGCTGCAGCGAGCGCTGGTAC
>CALMFQ010000004.1 GCA_937863215.1 uncultured Pseudomonadota bacterium | reverse complement strand
GTCCCAGTTGGGGCATTTTGATCTTGATCCATGCACGGCAACTCATCGCCCGTGGGATACGGCCGATCGGCATCTGACGCTGGATGATGACGGTCTGGTCGCGCCATGGTACGGAACGGTATTCATGAATCCACCGTACGATTTCCGCCACATTGCCAAGTGGCTCGATCGGGCCAGCGCGCATCATGCATTGGCGTTGGTGTTTACCAGAACGGATACGATATGGTGGGACACTTATGTGTGGGGGCGGGCCAGCGGTGTGCTGTTTCTGCGAGGACGCATCACGTTTTGCGACCGGCATGGCAATCCATACCCGCATAATTGTGGTGCCCCGATGGCGCTTGTCGCTTATGGACAAATCATGCTGGACAGACTCAAGTCCGTCTCGTATCTCGGAAAATTAATACACATCTGACAATGAGCGAAGAAGACAAAGCACCATCCTATTTCGAGCAGGTAAAACTCCATCAAGCCAATGTAGAAATGCGGGCCAAACGGTCCGACACGCCATGGTTCCTCTACACGGACGGGTCCGGGCAAGTCGATGTTCCAGGCGCCTCCGCGCACGTCGTATTCAACCGGCATACCGGAACATTCGATCACGGAGTATCGACCTCTTCCCGGACGTCTGTAGAGCGTGCCGAGTTGCAGGCCCTTTTGAATGGTCTGGTGTTCATCGCCGAAAACTCGAAGGTGCTGGATAGCCGGCGTGCCATTGAGGAAGGACACGAGAAACGTCCTGAGATCATATGGGTAGGCGATCGCGAAAATCTGATCTTGAGTGTTCTGCGTGGGTACGACGGACTGACGTTGAACCGCCGGCGCAATAATCTCGACATGTGGGCGGCGCTTTCCTACTGGGAACAATATTTTGACATTCTGCCCCTGCAACGTCCCCGCAATGTCGTGGGGGCGCAGGGTGTGGCCGATATGCTCTGCGGTGCCGCGCGCAAATCCTTGAAGCAATTCCTGGACGATATCCATCCTGAAATTGTCAACCGCCTGACACCTCCCCAAGCCCAACCTTCTGATAAACCTTCACAATTCGAATAATCAATGAGCAGTGTTCGATTCATCTTTACCGCCGACTCGCATTTGCGCGGATCCTCAATGGGGTCCGTCGAGCGCGGCGTCGACTTCTTCCGTGCCCTTCTTTCTGTTGTCCATATAGCCGAAAAGCAGGGTGTCCGTGACATCCTGCACGGCGGCGATATCCTGGATACAACCCGACTGACCAGCCAGGTCAGTGAGCAGCTGCAGGAAATCGATCTGGCGTGCCGCGAAGCCGGCATACGCATGCATGTCATCTCGGGTAATCACGATGCCTGTAAACCCCACTGGATCGAGTCGATCCGTAAAGTGCGGGAACGCCTGTCGGATAAGGAACGCGGGGGCATATACCTGGTGGACAATCAGACTATTTCGATCGGCGATGCCAAGAAAGGCGATACGCTGCGCGTGCTTTGTTTGCCATCGATGCCGTCCGATGTGTTTTTGCAACGAGCCACTGCCGACACCGAGAATGCCGATGTGCTGCTATGGCACGGGCCGATTCGCGAGTTTTGTGGCTATCCCGATCCGACAGCGCTGTCGATAACCGATCTACCGACCAACATCTATGCTGCCATTCTGCTGGGTGACATTCACATCCGGGAATTCAAGACGCACAATGATTGTCTGGTGGGTTATCCTGGGGCTACCGAGGTGGCAAAAAGCGGGGATCCGATTGACTGCACCTGCTCACTCATGGAGTGGGATCGTACGCGCGGGATGAAGGTGGTCGAAAATATCCCCGTAGCAAATCGCCCGGTTTATCCGCGGCGTCTTGATTCCGAGGAAAAGGTGCAGGCCGTCATGCAGGAGTTGCGGCAGATCAAAAACAAGCCGGCGTTGTTTCTCATCAACTATGCTGACTCGCTTGAAGATGTGCGGACCCGCCTAAACATGGTGGCCGGCCCGAATACATTGGTGCGGTCCAGGTCCTACACGATCGGCGATGCTGTTTCGCTGGCATCAGCTTTTGGCTTTCAGGCTGCTCAGATGGATGCGAAACCACCTGAAGCATTTCTGCAGGGCATCGTACCGCCAGATTCTGACATCGGACGCACGGCAGCAATACTGCTCAATCCCGACGCCGATCACGCAACCGTTTTGCGCGATTTCGTTGATCGGCTCGAACCCTCCATTTAATTCATGATCACATCCTTGACCCTGTCCGATTTCGGACAACACAAACATCTGCATATTCGTTCCAACGGCGCCATCGTAGGCCTGCTTGGGCCCAACGGTTCCGGTAAATCCACCGTATTGTCGGCGCTAAAATTCGCCATCACGGGTGAGTTGGACGATAACGCCGATACGTACATCCGGGGATTCGATCCTGAGACGAAGGCTGTTGTCAAAATGGAATTCGTCAAACAGGGCATGCCCGGTACGATTACGCGAACGATCGGGAAGAAAAATACCCGTCTGCTTGAGTGGGATGGAAAGACCATCAAATCGGCCGCCGAGGTGGATTCCCTGATGGGTGACATCTGGGGAGCTTCGTCGAAAGCTCTTCTGTTTGGAATATTCATCCGGCAGGGAGAGCTCGATAAATTGCTGTTCGGGCTGCCGAGTGAGCGCGAAGCCTTGTTCGTCAAACTGGTGGGGCTCGGACACTGCGAAGGGGTATGCTCAAAGATCGACGCCATGATCAATATCCGGAAGGTCGATATGGTCGACCATCGTCCGTTGATCGATCAGTTGATGCAGACCATGAACGAACAGAAGACCAGTCTGGCCGATGCTGAAGCGCGGCTGGCCGGTATTCCGGATCTGACCGGAGTTCTGACCCTGCGTTCCGTTCTTCAGACCAGTCAGCGGGTTCGCTCCGACGCAGCGAGTCGACTTGAGATGGCCAAGGTGCGAGCGCAGCAATCCCTGACCGCCGTTACGGAGACCTACCAACGGTTGTCCGTGACGAGCTCCGGCGATATCGACGCGCACATAACCCAGACGGAGACTCCTCTGCAGGCAGCCCGGGCACAGGTGGAGCGCCTTACTGTCCAGCAGAAGGCGTGCGGCGAAGCTCTTGAGGCTGTGATACGTCACCGCAACGAGGTAGCCAAACTGGAAAGTATGGTCGCCCCCACGCAGCAGGATGTGCAGACTGCGGACCAGACGCTGGCGGATCTTGTTGGGTTGGTGGCAGACATCAAGACACTCGGTACGGCCGTGCGTGAACAGGTTACGGCCAGCCAGGCTCTGGTGGCTGCTGAGAATAATCTGGAGGTCAGCAAGGCCCGCCTGGACAAGCACGCGGTACCGGTCGATTTCGATTCGGTTATTCAGAAATTGGAGCAGGAACGGCAGCTGACACAGCTATCGGCTACCCTGATTGAGCAACGCCTCGGCGCGCATATCCACACGGATGCCTGTCCGGCCTGTGGCTCCAAGACACCCGATCCTGAATTCTGCACCGCCGAACACTTGCTTGAGCTCAAGAGTCGTCTGCAGGATATCACCCAAGAATTGTCGGAGCGGAAACGCGCTCGCGAAGATTTTTATCGCGAGCAGCGGGAAGCTGAGCTGGCTTACGGCGAGGCTGTGTTTGCGTGCAACCAGATGAGGCAGAAACTGACAACTGCACGCGCCGCGACCAATGCCTGCCAGTGGAATACGACACTGATGGGAGCCGTATGCCCGGATTGCAAGCTGGTTCCAGGTGCCATTGCGGATGTCGATCAAGCAACCGTGGATGCGCTGGTGATTAATTATCGCACCATCGATGCGTATCGGCACTCCGCGCAGCAGACGGCCGCCAAGCAGCATTCAGCATATGCTGAATATGCCACCCTGCGTGGATCCGTGGAAGCGCTGCGGGGGGATGCGCAGCGTCGCCTGGCGTCCTTGGATTGCGACGAGGCAGAAGCCCGGCGCCGGCATGATTCGTTCAACGAAGAGTTGAGTGGCATCGTCAGGAAAATCGAGGAGCTCAACAGCTCTCTGAATGGCTGGCGCGCATGGAAGGCCAATCTGGTCACCGCAGAACGTGACCTGGCGAACCACACACAACAGCTAGCCGCCGAGACAGAAGCTCATCAGCGAGCTGGTCAAGAAGTGGATGCGGCGTTGAGTGCCATCAAGGCGAACAAGCAGGCGGCCCACTGGTTGCTCGATCCGGGCGATCGGTTGACCGATACGGTCGATGAAATACAGACCCGCATACGTAGCAGGCAGGAACTTGTTGGATCCATCACTGCTATGCGCGCTGCCCTGCAGGATAGTTCCGAGCGGTTGGCTGGTCTCGAGGCCAAGCAGAGGGAGGTCGACAAGCGGTCGGAGATCGTGCGGCAACTGCAGACTCTGCGGGCCATATTTGATCGGAAGGGGCTGCCCATGATGTACGTGCGTCATCGTTTCGAACAACTGGCGCAGCTGACGGCTGCCAATCTGGCGGCTATGGATTCCGACTTCTCCGTGTCGGTCGATCCGAACTCGGCCGTATCGTTTTTGTTTGCGCGTACGAGCCAGCACGAAGCTCCGATCTTGCCGCAGTGCAAATTGTCTGGCGGGCAGCGTGTCCGGCTTGGTATTGCGTTCCTGCTGGCCGTTCAGCAACTGATATGCCCGGATGTCGGGTTGCTGTGTCTCGACGAACCATCGATGCATCTGGATCAGAGCGGAATCGAAAGTCTGCGAGACTTGCTGGAATCAATGGCCGCACGGCTCAAGAATGCTGATACGCAGATCTGGGTGGCCGACCACAGTCCGGTGCTCGAAACTGCCTTCACGTCCAAAGTGCGGCTGGAAGCTGCGTAGAGGATCGTTGACGCATCAGGGGTCACATGGTATGGCCCCTGATGCTACACGATCTGAAGATACGACTGACGTCTCCCATCCTGGGGGATATTCAACCCCCAGCGCCATCCGCTACCAGCATATTCCGGCTACGGCGAGGCACGAAGAACGGCATCGTAAACGATGTGGGGCTGTGGCACTACGCACTCGGCGAGGCCGTCAAATCGCTCAGATTGGAAACTTTGCATCCGGACTGCATACGCATGCCGGACGAATACCGGGCACCGTCTCTGGGCATCTACAATCGTCGCTACCAACATCCTGTGTTGAAGCACAAATGGGCGCAACAGTTCGAGGCAATATCCAGCGGCGCCGTCATAACCATACCGATCGAAATACTGGCGAATCAAAGCACCGGCGAAATGCCGTCGGAAGACGAAGTCAGGCTGGCATTTTCCTGGGTCGGAAAATGGATAGGTGTCACCCAATGGGGACACGAATTTAATTTCGGACGTTTCAATCTCATATCGCTACTACCAACACCCCAACATGTTCCATCTGTTTCTTGATGATGTCGCGCT
>CALMFQ010000003.1 GCA_937863215.1 uncultured Pseudomonadota bacterium | reverse complement strand
GCCCTTGGCCTGTTTCGGGCACAGGTTGAACGAGAAACGCAGGCAGTGCTTGGTGATCATCAGGCTGACTTCGCCGGCTTCTTCGTGCGCCTCGTAAGCGGCGGCAATCAGTTTCACCCCATGTTTCTCGTAGAACTGGCGCGCCTTGGCGTTGTAAACGTTGGCAAGATAACTCAGCGATTGTTCCGGATACGGCACCGGCGGCTCCACCGGCGCCTTGCGCTCGGGCCGCTGCCAGGCCGCCACCCGCGCGGCTTCCAGCTTCTCCATCACCTCACGCCGCAGCGCGTTGATGCTGGAAGCGGGCACGAACCACGGCTGCTGCAATTGCAGGCTCACGTCCACCGCCTTGAACATGGTGTTGCCGAGCTTGGCCAGATTGTCGCGCAGCGTGGCTTCCGCTTTGTCACGATTCTGCGCCGGCTCCAGCGCCATCTCCAATTGCGCACTGGCGCTGCAGCCATCGCTGTCGGTAACCGTCAGCAGCAGGCCGTTGGCATTGTCCTGCAGTTTGAGCCAGACATCGACAAAACGCTCGGCGGATTTGCGCGTCAGCGCCTGCTCCCAGGCATGGTCGCGGTTGCGACTGATTTCACTGCCAACTTTCAGCCCTTCCAGCATTGCCATTGGCTCGTTGGGGAACACGCGCCAGATCTCACCGTTTTCGCCGTTGCCGACGCGCTCCACGGTATTGGCCTGCAGCCCGCGCACCTCGCGCTTTTTCATGTAGTTCAGACCGTCGCCGTTGGCCATCGGTTCCTGCGCTTGCAGCTCGAACCAGTTATTGCCGAGCTTGGTAACCGTGCCCAGCGCCACGCCGACAAAAGTCGGGGTATCGAAAGCGCCGACATTTTCGCTGCGGTCGTGGGCAAAATACTCGGTGTGACCGCGATGAAAGCTCTTGTCCGGATTGGGCGTAAACAGTATCTGGCTACGGCCGCTGGCTGCCGGGGTGAATTCCGGCCGCCGTTCCAAAATCCGGTCCAGCAGCAGGCGGTAATGGGCGGTGATGTTCTTCACATAGCCCATTTCCTTGTAACGGCCCTCGATCTTGAACGAGCGCACTCCGGCGTCGATCAGCGCTTCCAGATTCGCGCTCTGGTCGTTGTCCTTCATCGACAGCAGGTGTTTCTCGAACGCCACCACCCGGCCTTTGGCATCGGTCAGCGTATATGGCAAACGGCACGCCTGCGAGCAATCGCCACGATTGGCGCTGCGGCCGGTCTGCGCATGGCTGATATTGCACTGGCCGGAATAGGCCACGCACAAGGCGCCGTGGATGAAATGTTCAATCGTGGCGCTGTCGCCAATCGCTTGATGGATCGCGGCAATCTGCTCGATGGTCAACTCGCGCGCCAGCACGATCTGCGAAAACCCCACATCCGCCAGAAACCTGGCCTTCTCGACACTGCGGATATCGCACTGGGTGCTGGCGTGCAGCTGGATCGGCGGGATATCCAGCTCCAGAATGCCCATATCCTGCACGATCAGCGCATCGACGCCGGCATCGTACAGCTGGTGAATCAATGCCCGCGCCGGCTCCAGCTCGGCATCGTGCAGAATCGTGTTGAGCGTAACGAAAATCCGCGCATGAAAACGGTGGGCAAACTCCACCAGCCTGGCGATCTCGCTTACCTCATTACAGGCATTGTGCCGTGCGCCAAACGACGGCCCACCGATATACACCGCATCCGCCCCGTGCAAAATCGCCTCACGACCGATTTCGGCCGTTTTGGCAGGGGCAAGCAATTCGAGTTGATGCGGCAACAGCGACATGGGCGGACAACCGGCGGGAAAAGGGAGCGAATTGTAACTGGTTCAAGCACTTGGCAGAAGTGTGTGAATTATGAATACTGCCAGCAATAGCTACTAATTTATAAACAAATTAGTAGCTATTGCTGGCTATTTGCCTTGCCCACCCCCTATACTAATAGCTACTAATTTATTACCAATTTAGTAGCTATGCGCCTGCCACTTGTCGCCCCCGATATCTCACATTTGTTTGGCCAGCTGAATCCGGATGCGATGGCACACATCGCCAGCCATATCACGCCGACTGTCGATGACCAATATCTGCACTGGGATCAATTGCGCCATCGCACACCGCCGGCCGGGCTGAGCGTGCAACAGTGGTGGCTGGCGATCGCCATGGGGCGGGCGCCACTGTTGCAGGCGCTGCCGTTGCTCGACCAGGCTGGGCGGCCGTTTCAGTTTGCCGTGCCGAATCCGATCCAGATCGATCTGCATCATATCGACCGCGATGCCGCAGGGCATATCCGTGCCCAAAGCGATAATCCACTGGAAGCAGATCGGCAGCGTTATCTGCTGAATTCGCTGATAGAAGAGGCGATCACCTCCAGCCAGCTGGAAGGCGCATCCACTACCCGCAAAGTGGCGGCCGAGATGCTGCGCGCAGGCCGCAAACCACGCGACACCAGCGAACGGATGATTTTCAACAACTATCGGGCGATGGAATATATCCGCAGCCTGAAACAGCAGGCACTGACACCGGCGCTGATCCAGCAATTACAACAGATGCTGACCGAAGGCACTCTCGACGACCCCGCCGACGCAGGCCGCTGGCGCAATAGCGATGATGTGCGGGTGGTGGATAATCGCGATGGCACGATCCTGCATCAACCACCTGCCGCGGCCGACATTCCGCAGCGCATGCAGCAATTGTGCGAATTTGCCAACGCCGATGAAGCCGCCCGGCCGTTTGTCCATCCGGTGCTGCGCGCCATATTGCTGCATTTCATGATCGGCTACGACCACCCGTTTGCCGACGGCAACGGCCGCACCGCGCGCGCGCTGTTTTACTGGTCAATGGCGCGCAGCGGCTACTGGCCGATGGAGTTCGTGTCGATTTCGCACATCCTGCACCAGGCGCCGGCACAGTACGTCAAAGCCTATCTGCACAGCGAAACCAATAACGACACCACTTTTTTCCTGCTGCATCAGCTGGCCACCGTGCGTAAGGCCATCGTCGCACTGCACGATTACCTGGTGCGTAAAACCCGCGACCAGCGCGACACCGAACGCCTGTTACACAATGCCCGGCTACGCGGCCAGCTCAATCACCGGCAGATAGCCCTGCTCACCCACGCATTAAAAAACCCCGGCCAGGGTTATCGCATCGATGCCCATCAACGTTCACATGCCGTCGTCTACCAGACCGCCCGCACCGATTTGCTCGGGCTGGAAAACCTCGGCCTGCTGGACAAGGCCAAACAAGGACAAGCATCGGTGTTTTACACCCCGGACAATCTGCGGCAACGTATTGAACAACTCAGGCAGCGCTGACAACGCTGCCCTGCAGGCCGCTCTGGCATTGGCTTGCAGCCTTGCCTGTACGCCGCACCCACATTGGCGTGCCAGGCAGGCATCAACACGGAAGCCATCGCTTTAGCCTCTTGCCTCACGGCGTTTCCTGCGGAGCGCAGCAAGCTCAGCTCTTTTTCTTGCGCGCCTCGATTTCCTGCTTGATACGTTCGATTTCCTGCTGTCTGGCCAGTTTTGTTCCCCACTTGGCGGGCTGCAGGCGGGCGCTGGCTTGCTCCTGTTGCCGGCGTAACAAGGCGGCATGGGCGGCTTGCGACTCCTGCTCATACTGCCGTTGCAGTTCGGCCTCGCGCGCCACGGCACGCTCGGCGGCAATCGGGGTAGTGCGGGCCGGCAAGCCGGCCATGGCCAGATAGCGGTCGATGGCGCCGGTCACGCCGGACCATTGATCCACGTTTGCAAACTCGCTGATCAAGGGCAGGTTGAGGGCGGCGTAAACCGGCGTCCAGCCTGCTGCGTCGCCTTGGCCGCTGCGCACCGACAGTCTGGGGTTGAACTGGTACCAGCCCTGGGCAATGCGGACGAATAATGCGCGGTTGTAGGCATAATCGCGTTCGATTTCGTTGCGCGACAAGACGTTGGACAAATGCGCGCGCTTGTTGCGCTCCGGGCGCACCACATTGGCGGGCAGATGTTGCCATGCGTCGAGGATGGACTGGGTTTCGAATGCGGCGTTGTTGCGGCGCTGCCGGTGGGTAAAGCGCGATTTGAACAATACCCACAATGTCTGGAACAGCAGATATTCGCTCAGATGCCGGTCGATGCGCACCAGCCGCTCGCCGGTGTTGACGTCGATGCCGGGCGGGGCAAGCTGTTCATACAAGGCGGCAAACGGGCCGCGGGCAAATTTTTCATTCTGGAAAGCCTCATGCATGGCCCAATGCAGGGCGTTGCAGCCATAGTGGTCAACCGCCTCGCGGTCGGCGCCCAGTGCCAGCAGCGCTTCTACCAGTGCGACATTGCCGGCGGCGGCGGCGGCCATCAGCGGGGTCTGGTTCATTGGCAGACGATGGTCGACGCCATGCTGGTTGCATTGCTTGAGGATGTCCTTGAAATGGCTGGCAAAATAGGGGACATAGCTCTTGCGCTTCAGCGTGGTGCGTTGCTGGGCAAAGCTGCGCGCCTGCTCGTGTTTTGCCTCGTGCAGCAGCCATTGGGCGAGCTGGGGTTCGTCGTAACAGGCGGCATATTCAAACAGCTGTTGCTTCATTTTGCTGCCGGGTACCTGTTCGCGGAACACCTTGATCAACAGCTGGCCGATCCGGGCCTGATCCAGCACTGGCCATGGCACGGGTGTCTGCTTGAGGATGGTGCGGCGGATGGCTTCGGCCTGTTCCTGCTTGCCCTGCAGTTCCAGCTTGCGCGCTTCTTTCTGCCAGTCTTCCAGCGTTGCCTGCCGGGCTTCGACCTTGAGCTGGCCGAGGTTGAGATCGAGCAGCGCGAACAGCGGGTGCGCGGTATCCGATTCGATCACGTAGATATTCTTGATGGCGCGCGTCAGCGCTACATACAGGGCGTTGACGTAGAATTTGTAGACTTCCAGCGACTTGTCGCTTTTGTCTTTGGCGCGCCGGTAATCCAGCGTGTCGATCGCCAGATCGGCCTTGCTCACACCGTCGGCGATATCGCTGAACTCGGCGCGATGGTCGGAGACAAAACGGTAGAGGACGATATTCTCGTATTCGAGCCCCTTGGCTTCGTGGATGGAGAACAATAGCGGCGTGGCAAAGTGCTTGCGCGCCTCGGCCTTGTCTTCGTCGCGCATCACCAGCACGGCAAAATCCACCGACTGGCGGGTTTTCTGGTCGAGTTCGCGTTTGCCGGCGTCTTTGTCCGGCAGCAGCGCCACCTGCCCGGGCTCACCACCGACGGCCTGCACCAGAAAATTGCTCTCGCGGTCGATCGAGCCGAAGCGCCGCTGCTTGATCTTCAGCAACTGGTTGGCCACCCGCGTGGCTTCCAGCCCGTTGCGGAAATTGGCTGTCAGTACGCGCAACTCCTGGCGCTCGGCCAGCGTCTGGTCTTGCCAGAACAGGCTTTTTACCTGGCTCCAGGAAAAAAAGTTGGGATGGACGATCTGGTTGGAATCGCCGCACAGCAGAAACTGGCCGGGCTTCTTCAGCGTTTTCAGCACCAGCGCCAGTTGCACGGTGGTAATGTCCTGCACTTCGTCGATCACGACAAAATCGTAACGCGGCGCCGCCAGCGCCTGCCACTCCTGTGCGACCAGATTCAGATCGTACAGCCCGGCTTCGCTCAGCCAGACACGGTATTTCTCAAACAGATCGTAAAGTGCGTCGCGCTGTTCGGCCGGGAAAATGGACTGGCGTACACCCAGCGCGCGGTAATCCTGCCGCGACAGAATGCCGCCGGCGCCGGCCGCCAGCACGCCGCGGATTTCTTCAAACACCTGATGCGCGTCGAATGCCTTGCTACTTTGCCGCATGCGCGCAAACCAGCCGGCAAAATCGCGCCAGCCGGCCTCTCTGCCCGGCGGAACATGGATCGATTCGACGAATTCGCGGTAGGAGAGGAACAACGCATCCTGCCCCGGATGCTCAAAGCCGTGGGCGTAATACAAATCGCGCGCGCTCTGCGCCAGAAAGCCGGAATGGGTGACGTACAACACCTCGCCTTCCGCATGTTTGAGCTTTTCCAGCGTCAGCGCCGTTTTGCCGCTGCCGGCACTGCCGACCACAATCAGCGGCGCCGGCTGGCGATAGATGGCATCCTGGGTATCGTCAAAGGAAATCGGCTTGTCGAGCAGATGCACTGCGGTGCGCTCCGGGTGCAGGTAGCGCACCGCTTGCGCCTCCTGGATTGCCTCGGCGGCATCGATATCGGGGATTTTGCTCTCATCTATCGCCGCGCCGCGCAAAAAGCGCGATTTGTCGTAATCGTGATTGGCAATCACCTCCAGCATCAGCGCGCACACCTCATCGCCATGGCGAATCAGCGAGAACAGCAGCCGGTCGGCGCCATCCAGCCGGGCACGGTAAAACTTGCCGTGGCTGAGATTGGCCAGCTTCTTGACTTGGGCGGCACGAAAATCCAGACGCGCAATGGCGTCTGTTACTTTGCGATAACTGGCTTTGACGCGCGAAATATCCAGACCGGTGTATTCGAGAATTTTCATCTTCAATGCTTGCTTGTAGAAACAGGAGTGGTTTCAGCCGCAGCTTGCGCAGCAGGAAAAACAGGCACCGGTATAACCGAAAATGCGGTTTCCGGGTAGCGTCAATCCGGATTTGCGCGCCCGCCGCACAACGGCGGATTGGCCAGACCCGGTAGCGGGCAGCGGAAAACAAGCGCATAAAGACGACATCTTATGCCAAAACAAATACTTGCCCCGCCTGTTACAATCCGCCACTGCCGCGTTCGTGTAACCCGGCTGTTTATTTTTGCTTTTCGGGAAAATGGCATGTCTCAGGTTGTGGTTTGCGCGCTGTATAAATTCGTTACGCTGGATAACTATCAGGCCATCCGCCAGCCGCTGCTGGAGCTGATGCTGGCGCAGCAGGTTCGCGGCACCTTGTTGCTGGCGCGCGAGGGGATCAATGGCACGGTGGCGGGCAGTCAGGCTGGCATCGATGCACTGCTGGCGTGGCTGGCGACGCAGCCGGGGCTGGAGCGGATTGTCTGCAAGTTTTCGTTTGACGACGCGATGCCGTTCAACCGCACCAAGGTCAAGCTGAAGCAGGAGATCGTCACCCTGGGCGTGGCGGGCATCGACCCGCGCCGGGTGGTGGGCACTTACGTCAAACCGCAGCACTGGAACGCGCTGATCTCCGACCCGGAGGTGCTGCTGGTGGATACCCGCAACGATTACGAGGTGGAGCTGGGCACCTTCAAGCATGCGCTGAACCCGAAAACCGGGACTTTCCGCGAATTTCCGCAATACGTTGCCGAGCACCTCGACCCGGCCAAACACAAGAAGGTGGCGATGTTCTGCACCGGCGGCATCCGCTGCGAGAAATCCACCGCTTATCTGAAACAGCAGGGTTTCGAAGAGGTGTATCACCTCGAAGGCGGCATTCTCAAATATCTGGAAGAGGTGCCGGCCGAGCAATCGTTGTGGCAGGGCGAATGTTACGTGTTCGACAACCGCGTCAGCGTCGATCATCGATTGCAAAAGGGTCAGTACGAACTGTGTAACGCTTGCCGTTTTCCGGTATCGCCGGCCGACAAGCTCAGCCCGCATTACCAGCACGGTGTGAGTTGCCCGCGTTGTTATGAGCAGCACACGCCGGAACGGAAGCAGCGTTTTCTGGAACGGGAAAAGCAGGTGCAACTGGCCAAAAAACGCGGCGAGCAGCACGTCGGCGGCGAGGTGGCGGCGATTGCCAAACAGCGGCGCGAACGCAAGTACAGTAAGCCACAAGAAGAATAACACCGGCCTGCAAGCCAATCCCGGAGCGGCCCCCAGCCTTGCCTGCAGGCCTCGCCCCTATTGCCTTGCAGGGCAGCAAGCGTAGCCCAATGCAGTGAAACGGAATCCGGGTGGCCGCCAGGCCATCGCGCCCGGAACATAGCC
>CALMFQ010000002.1 GCA_937863215.1 uncultured Pseudomonadota bacterium | reverse complement strand
TGAAAGGGAGGGAGTATTTGGAGCAGGTTCAAACATAATCGGGCCGGATCAATAACAGCAAAAAATAGGATATCTCGATGCACAAATCATGGTTTGCTCCGCTGTACGCCACGCTGGCGCTGGGCCTGTCCGGCTGCAATGGCGGCGGCGACGGTAGTGCCGCCGGCGGGGCAGAGGCTGCCGGCTCAAGTACTGCGCCGGCTTACGATTATTTTGTCCAAGGCAATATGTTGATGGCGGTGGATCGGATGGATGCCGGCCGGCGTTTGCGGTGACTCAGTTATCGGCGCCAAGCATCTTTGGTTCCAACCGCTGGTTCTTTACCGTACAGAATCCGGACAACCGGGCCGGTATCGACTACCGCAATGCGGCGATGTTGTTCGTCAACAACGATGCCTTGTACCGGCTCGATGTCTCCGGGCCGAATGCCGGCAAACCAAAACAGGTATCCAATATGTTGTGGAGCCAGCATTGTTGGGAACTCGATCCCGAGCAATTGGTGTCGCAGCTGGATCAGGCGCAGATCAAGCTGCTGGTGAAGGGAGAAAACGGCCAATGTGGCGGGGTGGATTATCAATACCGGGTGGTCAAGCTTGGCATGAGCGGAAACGACGCGCCGCAGCCCATCAGCCAGCAACAGTTCTACTCCAGGGAATTCCGCAATGCCCAGGGCGGGCTGGCCGGGTATCTGTCCTGGTCGGGGCTGGACATCATCGTCTACGACAGCCAATTCGGCAATCCACGGGTGTTGGTCAAGGGGACCGGCGGCAGTATTGACCATGCGTGGGTTTTCGCCCGGGGCGTGGCCGGGCGTTACGATCTGGTCGATGCGGAATTGACCAACAACACCCGTGCCATCCTGGCATTTGATACCCAGCTTGGCGACGCCCGGCTGTTGGGTACGGTGCCATATTCTGGCAGTTCTTATCAGGGAACCCATGACGGTTTTGTCTATTTCACCTCCGGCAATACCGATCTGGTGCGGATGCGGCTGGATAGTGTGTCGCCCCCCGAGAATGTGCTCGCGTTCAGCGGCCGGTTGCTCGGCATCGATGCTGGCAGAGCAATCGTGGACGAAGGTGCCGGCAGCAAAAGTGGCGCAATCAAGTCGTATCAACTGGTTCGTTTCTCCCCAGCTGTCCCTGTCAAGCCCAGCGTGTGGATCGACGGTGAGCCGGTATTGGCCGAGGGGCGACTCTACTATTCGGTCAAGCCGGAATCCGCCAGCCAAAGCCCTTCGGCGGTGTCGGTCAGCGTTACCGGCAGCGACGAGGTAGTGTATCCAAATGCCAAGTGGATCGGCGCAGCAGCCAAAAACCGCGCTTATTCCGATGCGAATCGTTACCGCTACTGGAGCGGCGTGTCGCGCGTGTATCTCGGCAGCCAGATGAGTGCCGATGCACAGGGCAAATGGCATACCGGCAATATCGATGCCATAGATGCCGCAACCGGGAGGGTAGTGACGTCGTTGGGGAAACCGCCGGTAGATGCGCCGCTGCTGGATATCCGCTCGGTGGACGATTCCGGCGTAGTGCTGGGGTATGGCTCGTCTGGCTCCAGTGCTGGCGCGGCAAATGCCAGTTATTACTATTGGGTGCTCGATAGCCGCACAGGCACGACCCGCCAGATCGGTACGACTGCCACGAAAACGAGTGACCCATACGGGGGGAGGTATAACTGGGGATGGCACACCGACTGGTTCGGTTTCCGCTGAGGGCTGCTCGCGACGGATCGTGAACAGCTTCTTATCCGGATCGGCTGCCTTGTTGCAGCCGGATCAGTTTTCTATCGGCAGCAAGGCCCGCCAGTTGTCGCACTGTAGCGTGGCCTCGGCAGCCTCGTGTTCCGGGCAATCCAGCCGCAACAGCCGCAGCGGCAGCGGCGCATCGACCAGCCCGCAGCGATGCGGCGCGTCGGCATCGGCGTGGCGATTTGGCTGGAAATGCCGGCAACTGAGGCAGGCGCGGATTTCCGGGAAGCGCTCGTTGCGTTGCAGTTCGCCGATCAATTGCAGCAGGGCGGTCTGGGCCGCTGGCGACAGCGCAGCGACGGCGGTACTGGCAAAGGTCTGCGATTCGCTGATTCGCTGCGCCTGCTCGTTGCCGGCTGTGGTCAGCTGCAATGCAATCGCCCGGCCATCATCGGCGGCGCGCGCTTTCTGCACCAGCCCTTTGCTCACCAGCGCGGCAACCGAGTCGCTGGCGCTGGCCGGGCTGATCGCCAGCTGCTGTGCCAGCCACGACAGGCGCATGCCGCCGC
>CALMFQ010000001.1 GCA_937863215.1 uncultured Pseudomonadota bacterium | reverse complement strand
TGATCATCTCCTTCAAGTCGAAAATGCACGCGATCGGCCCGACTGTTGTTGAAGCCGTCAACAAGGCAATCGACATCGCTGAAGCCGGCTACAAAGGCCTGGTGATCTGGCAGACTGAAGATCCGTTCTCGGTTGGCGCCGACCTGATGGCTATGGGCCCGTCGTTCATGGCCGGCCAGTGGGATGTGATCGACGAGTCGGTCAAGGCATTCCAGAATACCTCGATGCGCCTGCGCTACAGCAACATCCCGACCGTTGCCGCAACCAAGAATTACGTGTTCGGCGGTGGCTGCGAGTTCGCAATGCATTGCGACAAGATCGTTGCACACCTGGAAACCTACATCGGTCTGGTTGAAGTGGGCGTTGGCCTGCTGCCGGGCGGTGGCGGCTGTAAAGAGTTCGCGGTGCGTGCTGCACAGGAAGCCAAAGGCGATGTATTTGCATCGCTGAAAGACTACTTCCTGGCGATTGCTACCGCCAAGGTGGGTACTTCGGCTCAGGAAGGCCAGGAAATCGGCTTCCTGCGCAAGACCGATCAGGTCGTATTCAACGAATTCGAACTGCTGCATGTTGCCAAGTCGCAGGTTATCGCGATGGCTGAAGCCGGCTACCGTCCGCCGCTGAAGCTGAAAGCGATTCCGGTTGCAGGCCGCGCTGGTGCCGCTTCGATCCGTGGTCAGCTGACCAACATGAAAGAAGGCAACTTCATTTCCGCTCACGACTACCACATCGCTGCAACCATCGCTGATGTGATGACCGGTGGCGATGTCGATGCCGGTACCATGGTTGACGAGCAGTGGCTGCTGGATCTGGAACGCAAGGCCTTTATCAGCCTGCTGAAGAACCCGAAATCGCAAGAACGGATCTTCTACATGCTGCAAAACAACAAACCGCTCCGCAACTGATACGGATGCACGTGAGAACCTCCGCCGTCGCGGCGGAGGACTAAACCAAGGTTTGTTGTACAGATACTGAATTTGGAGATTGTTTAAATGACCAAGCAAGTTCAAGAAGCTTACATCGTCGCGACGACCCGTACCCCGGTGGGTAAGGCCCCGCGCGGCATGATGCGTAACGTGCGTCCGGATGACATGCTGGCTCACGTAATCAAGGGTGCGCTGGCTCAGGTGCCGGCGCTGGATGTCAACCTGATCGAAGACTGTGTTGTCGGCTGTGCTTTCCCGGAAGCGGAGCAGGGCCTGAACATGGCGCGTATCGGCGTATTGCTGGCCGGTTTGCCGAACACCGTCGGTGGCGTGACCATCAACCGTTACTGCTCGTCGGGCATCAACGCAGTACAGATGGCTGCTGACCGTATCCGTACCGGTGAAGCCGATGTTGTCATCGCTGCCGGTGCAGAATCGATGTCGATGGTGCCGATGATGGGTAACAAGGTTTCCCTGAACCCGGAAGTGTTCGCCAAGGACGAAAACATTGCCATCGCCTACGGCATGGGTCTGACTGCAGAGAAAGTTGCACAGCAGTGGAACGTGTCGCGTGCCGATCAGGATGCGTTTGCCGTTGAATCGCACCGTCGCGCTGCTGCAGCCATCGCTGCCGGCGAATTCAAGGATGAAATCACGCCGCTGGACGTGACCTACCGCATTCCGAACCTGGCTACTGGCGAAGTCGAATACGTCAAGAAAACCCTGACCAATGACGAAGGTCCGCGTCCGGACACGACTCTGGAAGGTCTGGCCAAGCTGAAGACCGTATTCGATGCCAAGGGCAGCGTAACTGCGGGTAATAGCTCGCAGATGTCCGATGGTGCCGGTGCAGTGATTCTGGTTTCGGAAAAAATCCTGAAACAGTTCAACCTGACTCCGTTGGGCAAGTTCATTTCCTTCGCTGTCAAAGGCGTTCCGCCGGCAATCATGGGTATCGGTCCGAAAGAGGCAATCCCGGCTGCACTGAAGATCGCAGGCCTGTCGAAGAGCGATATCGCCTGGATGGAGCTGAACGAGGCGTTTGCTGCGCAGGCACTGGCTGTCATTGGCGATCTGGAACTGGACACCAACGTAATCAATCCGCTGGGCGGCGCGATCGCTCTGGGCCACCCGCTGGGCGCAACCGGTGCGATCCGTACCGCAACGTTGCTGCACGGCATGCGCCGCAAGGGCATGGCCGGCAAATACGGTATGGTTACCATGTGTATCGGTACTGGTATGGGTGCCGCAGGCATCATTCAGGCGCTGTAATCGCAGCGGCATGTTGTATAAAGAAGGGAAGACTTACGTCTTCCCTTTTTTTCGATAATTAAAAACAAATTTGCCAATTTGGCTTCTTGATATCTGTGCTGCTAATATAAGAGCAAGCTAAAATACCCGGTCCGGGCAATCACTCGTATGAGGGACTACAGATGAACAATAATTCCGTCAAACTTCTTGCCACTTTGGTTGCAATGGCAATGCCGTCTTTGGTTCAGGCTGCAGGGGTTTCGGACGATGTGGTCAAGATCGGCGTCTTGACCGATATGTCGGGCGTCTATGCCGACGTTGGCGGCAAGGGTGCAGTGCTGGCTGCGCAGATGGCGGTAAAGGATTTTGGCGGAAAAGTACTGAACAAACGTGTCGAAGTGATTGCCGATGATCACAAGAACGATGTCGATACTGGCCTGGCAATTGCCAAGCGCTGGTTCGAAAAGGATCGAACCAAGGTGGACATGGTGGTGGAGTTGATGAACTCGCAGGTCGCCACTGCCGTTGCGAAATATGCCGCCGAACAGAAACGCATTGCAATCAAGACTGGCGCAGCGACATCGGCACTGACCAACGAGGATTGCACCAGATATACCCTGGACTGGGTTTACGATTCGTATGCGATTTCCCATGGTACGTTGCGGGAACTGATGGCCGATGGCATCAAGACTTACACCATCATGGTTACCGATTACGGTGACAAGACCGACAAGGCGTTTTCCAAGGACATCTTTATCGCTGCCGATATGGTGCGCAAGAAAGGCGGCAAGATTTTCTTCCCGCCGATCAAGGTGCCGGCTTCGTCAACCGATTTCACACCTTATCTGATGAAGGCGCAGGAGCAGGGGGCGAATGCGATCTTATTTGCCCAGGCCGGTGGCGATTTCGTCAATGCGGTAAAGCAGGCGCGTGAATTTGGCCTGTTCTCGGAAACCCAGGAGCCGGTTGGCTTGGTGGTATTCGATTCGGACATCAAGGCGCTGGGGCTGGATATGGCTCAGGGCATGAAATTCACTACCGGTTTTTACTGGGATCGCGATGCGGAAAGCCGCGAATGGTCGAAACGCTTTTTTGCCCAGTTCAAGAAAATGCCGACTTCTTCGCAGGCAGGAGTATATTCGGCGGTGACGCATTATTTACGCGCTGTCCAGGCCGCCGGCGGCGATAACCCGGATGAAGTCATGGCGAAAATGAAGGCGACCCGGGTTAACGACTTTTTTGCCAAGGATGGTGTGGTGCGCGAAGACGGACGCATGGTGCACGACATGTATCTGGTCGAGGTGAAAAAACCCGGTGAGTCGCGTGGCGAAGCACAATGGGATTTGCTCAAGATCAAGCGCGTGATCAAGGGAGACAATATTTTCCGCCCCTTGGCGCAGAGCCAGTGCCCGCTGATCAAAAAATAACTATGCAAATGCCATAGTTATTGGATAGAATCATTGCTCTAATCGAGCCCGTTTTAATCGGAGTAACGGTTAAAACGGGCTCTCGGTTTTATAAATGTCTAAGACGGAGATTTTCCTGAAATGAAAAAACTGATCGCGACTGCAGCCATGTTGGCCATGAGCGCCAGTGCCATGGCGCTGGAAGTAAGCGGCGTGAAGCTCGATGACAAGGTAAATGTTGGCGGCGCTGATCTGGTGTTGAACGGTGCTGGTGTACGCAGCAAGTTTGGCTTGGCCAAAGTGTACGTTGCTGGTCTGTATGTACCGGCAAAGGCTGGTAGTGCCGACTCGATCATCTCTGCCAAGCAGCCGCGCCGTGTGATGCTGGTGATGAAGCGTGATGTGGATGCCGACAAGATGCTGGATGCTTTCCACGATGGTATTGCCAACAATGCTACCGGCCCGGAAATGGAGGCGTTGAAGCCGAAGATTGCCCATCTCGACAGCGTTTTCAAGGCAGTCAAGGAAACCCGCGAGAATGATCGTATTGCACTGGATTTCGGTGTTGACGGTGGCATGAAAATCACTATCAATGGCCAGACCAAGGACACCATTGCCGGCCCGGATATCGCTCCGGCCATGCTGAAGATCTGGTTGGGCAAGAAGCCGGTTCAGGATGACCTGAAGAAAGCAATGCTCGGTAACTGATCGGATTTTCCGCAGAACAAAGGCCACCGCTTGGTGGCCTTTGCCGTTCTTGCTACAAGGTATTGTCTGGTGGGACAGGGCTCAGTTATGTTTGGCAAGTACGCCAAATTTGGCCCGGGTGTAATCTTCGTTCGTTTCGAGGACGTTTTTCAGGCGAATGGTAAAGGATTTCCCCTGGGCTTCCAGACGCAAATCCTGTTCGCTCTGGAACCGCTCTGGCGGAATCAGCACACAGCGCGGAATCACTCCATTGTCGGCTTCGGGGAGATAGATTGCGTCGAACGCATCGGTGTCCGTGCCGGCCTCACGCAACTGGACCAGAATCGGTGTCTGGTTGATGGTTTCGACACCGACATATACCTGTCCATCGAGATTTTTCTGGATACGGCGCACAATGCCGATCACAAAGCGTGTCTGGTCTTCCAGCCGCAGCCCGACCAGTTCACCGATGCTGAGCTTGAGGTTGATATCGGAAAAGAATTTGGCGCCGATGCCGTACTGGCTTTCATTTTCGATATGCCATTCCAGCGCATTCGCCTCGAACAGCTCCGGCGATGTGTCTGGGGAGGCCGGTACGGTTGGTCCGATGATTTCGAAACCGGTATTGCCAGAGCCACTGGTGATTTTCCTGCGCCGGCTGCGCAGTTTTTCCGGGTGTGCGAGCTTGTCGACGATTGCCGGTAGCCCCTGGATCACGTGCACGGTCTTTTGCCTGCTGGTACGCTCATGTTTGCGCGTAATGCTCGCTCCTTCACGCGACCAGCGGTTGGCGATCGTTTCCAGCAGATCGAGGCCGGATTGTGCGCGGAACTCTTCACCCAGCCCCAGTTTTGCTGGAACTGCACCATCCCGTACCTGTTCCATTGCCTGTTCGATACGCTCGATCAGTGCGTCGGTGCTCCAGTAGCGATATTTGGCGTCGATCATGTTGCGGCGCAGTTTTTTGCCCGGCTTCGGCTCATCCAGGTTGGCAGCAAACAGCTGTCGGTGAGGGCGAATCTGGCGTTCAACCACCAGCAGGTCCGACCACTGGTCGAGCCAGTGATCGACCAGATCGATCTGCTGTACCAGCAACGATTCCGGTGCTGCCAGTTGCAGCATCAGTGGGTGCAGATATTGCTGGGCACAGGTGGTTTGCCGGCTGGAATTGGAATACAGCTTGATTTGCGTGTCGGCGAAGCCTTCGGTTTCGGCAAACAGGTAAAAGCGGTGTAGATTGCGCCAGACCCGGCTATCGACTGGCAGATATCGAATATGGCTCCATTTCGCCAGCATCGCATAATAGTGAATGCCGCGCGCAGTCACCTTGGGTAATTCGTCGGCAACGCCGCGCACCGGCTTTTGCGCGTAGTGGCGCAGGCAGGTTTTGTAAGCGCTGGCCATTTCGCTCCAGAACGACAGGATGGTCGGCAGGTAGTGGCGGCCGAAGGCGCTGTCGTGCAGATAATTGCGGCACAGCGTTTCCTGCAGGCGCTGCGCCTTGTCATCCAGGTAGAGAATGGTGCGAATCCGCTCTCTGGTCTGGATTTTCTGGTTGGCATTCAGTGCGGCAACGGTCTTTATGATTTCCGCCTGGGCCTGATGTACGTCACCTTCAGGCAATTCCTGAACCCAGATGGTGGCCGATTTCAAGTCGTTCACCCCTTCGTCGGCAGGGCGGCGCAGCAGCGCGTTTATCAGGCCTTTGAAATCAAACATGCAACGGGCTTTCTGTTTCTATTACGGTTTGCATTTGCTTGTCATCAACTGCGCTGGATTACGGCCATGGCGTTGTCGTGACACTATAACCGCGGAAGTCTAACCACTATAGAGTGAATATTCAATAACCTGCGCGGCGCACAGGAGCTTTCCCATGCCCCGCCCGGTATGGCTGGCAGCGATATTTGCCCGCGTTCAGCAGTACGAGGCAATAAAGGTACGGATGCGCTCGACGGCCTGCTGCAGGCGTTGCAGATCGGCGGTATAGGCGATGCGAATATAGCGCTGTGGCTGATTGCTGCCAAAATCCAGCCCCGGCGTGACGGCGACATGCGCCTGCAGTAGCAGGTTGCGGGCGAATTCCCGGCTGTCGGCACACACGGCACTGCAGTCGGCGTAGATATAGAACGCACCATCCGGTTCGGCCGGCACCTGCAGGCCGATCTGCCGTAGCGTCGGCAGCAGGAAATCGCGCCGCCGTTGCATTTCCTGCCGGCGTGCTTCGAGAATCTCCAGCGTTGCGGGCTCGAACGCCGCCAGCGCTGCGTGCTGCGCCGGCGTCGGTGCCGCGAGGAATACGTTCATCGCCAGTTTTTCCACCTGTTCGATATGCGATTCCGGAGCGATCAGCCAGCCCAGGCGCCAGCCGGTCATCTGGAAATATTTGCTGAAACTGTTGATGACGAAGCTGTCTGCGGCAACTTCCAGTGCCGTGTGGTCCTGGCCGTTGTAGACCAGCCCCTGATATATCTCGTCTACCAGTAATGCACCGCCGCGGTTTGTCACTACGCCGGCCAGGGACCGCAGCCGGTCCGGGCCAATTGTTGTTCCGGTCGGGTTGGCCGGGCTGGCGAGCATCAGCGCACTGGTACGCGGCGACCAGAATTGTTCGACCTGTGTGGCGTCGGGTTGGAACTGTTGTTCCGGGCCAACCGGGATGGCGCGCGGAATCCCCTCGAACATGCTGACGAAGTGGCGATTGCAGGGGTAGCTTGGGTCTGCCAGCAGCACTTCGTCGTCGCGGTTGAGCAGTACACCCAGCGCGAGCAGCAGTGCACCTGAGGCCCCCGGAGTGAGCACGATGCGTTCCGCCGGCAGCTGGACGCCGTAGCGCCGCGCGTAGTGCGCGGCAATCGCTTCACGCAGTTGCGGCAGCCCTTTGGTGGTGCTGTAGCGGGTGTCACCGCGCTGCAGTGCCTTGATGCCTGCGGCAACGATGGGCTCCGGTGTGGCGAAATCCGGCTCGCCTATTTCCATGTGGATCACATCCAGCCCCCTGGCCTCCATGGCTCTGGCTTCCGCCAGCAGTGACATGACGTGGAATGGCTCGATATCGGCCATGCGTTGGGCAAACAAGGACATTGGACGGATACGCCTGGGTGCAAGTCACCGGACAGCGACGGCGACATGAAGGAAGGAAAGGGAATTCAATGCCGGGTCAGGCTGCTGGCGGCATCCATATCCAGGCCGACCATCTGCGGGTGATCTGTGATCATGCCGTGCACGCCGAAATCGTAGCAGGCGTCGTGTTCAAACTGGGTGTGCATGCCGTAGACGAAATTGCGGAAGCCGACCGAGTTCGCCAGTTGCAGCTGGGTCGGGTCGATGATTTCGAAGTCCCAGACGATCGTGCGCAGGCGGTTTTCCGGCAAGGCACCATGAATCAGATTGCTCAATGCCACCGGGCGATTGGCGACCAGCAGCCCACAGTCGACTTCGAGGTGTTTCGAGCATTCGATAGCGATATCGTGGCGGAAAGAAGTAACCATTATGCGGCGCTGATGCTGGAAGTGCTTGATCACGTTCATGCTTTGCGGCAACGCGGCAATCACCTTGATTTCGATATTCCACAACATATCCGGAAACGCTTCCAGCGCCTCTTCCAGCGTTGGCACCGAATGCTCCAGCAGGGCTTCCAGTTCGGCGCGGCTGAGCGCAGAAACCGGCACGCCATTCGGCGCGATGCGATCGTGACGGAGAATCAGCTGATTGTCGGCGGAAATCCGCACATCGGTTTCAATTCCTTCAAAGCCGGAGCCCTGTGCGGCATAGAATGCCTGCAACGTGTTTTCCGGATGGACGGCATGGTAGCCACGGTGCGCCAGTAGATGCATGAAGAATTCCCGAGAGTCTTATCTGTCGAATGATGGCGCCGCGGCTTCAGTCGCACCATATGGCGCCCAAACCTAATTCTGGCAGCAATTGGCGGCAACCGAAACCCGAAAGCGTGGCGCGGAATACGGCTGCCATGTGTGTCGATGCGAATGCGGTTGTGCTGCGCCCGGCGTGGCAGTAAGTCAGAATGTCATGATCAATTGTTGAACAATTGCACATTGCGACGGTTTCAGGCAAAGTGAAGGGCTGGTACGGGTGCTTGCCGCCAAGCGTGCCAGAACAGATAAAAACAACTATTTTTCAGCAATAGTCACGACGGAGACAAGTGCGGTATGACGTTCAAACCCAGCGAATCGCTGACTGAGCAGATTGCTCAATATCTGGGCAACCAGATTGTTATTGGCCAACTGAAAGCGGGCGACCGGATTCAGGAGTTGCGTGTGGCAGAGGAGCTGAATGTCAGCCGTGGCTCGGTGCGCGAAGCGCTGCTGATTCTCGAACGCCGTCACCTGATCCAGATACTGCCGCGCCGCGGCGCCGTGGTGGCGGAAATGACCGAGGCCGAAGTGCGCGCCTTGTACGAGTTGTGGTTCCTGCTGCTCGACAAGGTTTCGCGCAATGCGGTGGACATGTGGACCGAAAACGATCTGGTGTTGTTTACCGACCTGGTATTGCGGATGGGTGAATTCGCGCAGAAGAACGATCTGGAGAAATTTTTCGAAACATCGGTCGAGTTCTACGAAAAGATCTATCCGTTCGCCAACAATTCGTTCCTGGTGCAGGTGCTGGAAGATCTGTTGCCGGCAGCCAAGCGCGCTGCCTATATCATCCTCAGCGGTGGTCAGGGCGAACTGGACAAGCTGCATCGGTTCTTCATGGAAATGATCCAGTACATGCTCGATCGCGACGTCGAAAGTGCCTCTGTGCGCCTCAAGGCGCTCGGCAATGAGTGGCAGGAACAGGTGCTGGCGGCGATCCGCAAGATCGCGGCCGAAAGAAAATGAAAACCCTGCCCATCCACGGCTGATCCTGTCATAATCGGTGACCCATGGGCGTCGCGTGGCGACGCCAGCCACCTTGCTTCATATTTGAATACGCATACACCATGAAACGCAGAACAGACGACATCCACATCAAGGAAATCAAGGAGCTGACTCCGCCGGTTTACCTGATCGAGACCAATCCGCTTACCGAAACCGCTTCCAATACCGTATTTGATACCCGTCAGAGCATTCACCGGCTGCTGGCAGATCAGGATGATCGTTTGCTGGTGGTGATCGGCCCGTGTTCGATTCACGACCCGGCTGCGGCAATCGAATACGCACGGCGCCTGAAAAAGCTCAAGGATGAGCTGGCGGAAGACCTGTTGATCGTAATGCGTGTGTATTTCGAAAAACCACGCACCACGGTTGGCTGGAAAGGGCTGATCAACGATCCATACCTGGACGACAGCTACGAGATCAACGACGGGCTGCGTACCGCGCGCAAGCTGCTGCTGCAGATCAACGATATGGGCATGCCGGCCGGTACTGAGTTTCTCGACATGATTTCGCCGCAATACGTGGCCGATCTGATCAGCTGGGGGGCTATCGGTGCGCGTACCACCGAATCGCAGGTGCATCGTGAACTGGCTTCCGGTATTTCCTGCCCGGTCGGCTTCAAGAACGGCACCGACGGCAACCTGAAAATCGCCGTGGATGCAATCCGTGCGGCACAAGTGCCGCATCATTTCCTTTCGGTGACCAAGCTCGGCCACTCGGCTATCGTTTCGACCACCGGCAATCCGGATTGTCACGTGATCCTGCGCGGCGGCAAAGAGCCGAACTACGATGCGCCGAGCGTCGATAAGGCGGGCAAAGAGCTGGAAGCCGTCGGCCTGTCGCCGAAAGTGATGGTCGATTTCAGTCATGCCAACAGCCGCAAGGATTATCGCCGCCAGATGGAAGTCTCGACCGACATCGCCGGCCAGATCGGCAAGGGCGAGAAGCGCATTTTCGGTGTGATGGTCGAAAGCCATCTGCACGAAGGCCGTCAGGATCTGCTGCCGGGCAAGACGCTGGCTTATGGCCAGAGCATCACCGATGCCTGCATCGGCTGGGATGACAGCGAAAAATTGTTGCGCGAACTGGCAGCGGCGGTGCGTGCGCGCCGCGAAATGGCCGCAGCGCAGTAGTCATGCGCTAATTCGGCAGCGGAAAACGGCGCGTTATTTCGCGCCGTTTTGTTTTGCCGGCGCTACTGGAGCTTTAATGTTTGCAATGCGCGGAGACGAGATGTTGATCGCCGACTGGCTGGCGCGCTGGCGCGATTACGAGCCGGAGCGCGAGGCGTTGTTCGATGCCGCATCCGGCAGACGCTACAGCTATCGCGACCTGGCCGACGCGATGGATCGGCAATGCGCCTGGCTTGACGCGTCCGGCGTCGGTGCCGGTGAGCGGATTGCCGTTTTGGCGGTCAATCACCCGGAAACTGTGACGCTGCTGTTCGCTTGTGCCCGTCTCGGCTGCATTATGGTACCGCTGAATTACCGCCTTACCGCTGCCGAGCTGAACCCCATCCTCGCCGATGCCGAGCCTGTGTGGCTGTTGCATGATGCCGCCCATGCTGCGTTTGTGGCCAGCCTGGAGCTGCCAGCCGGTTGCCGTTCGGGAAAACTGGCTGACGCGAACCATGCGGGGAGGGCTGCGGACAGGCCGCTGCCGGATGCGGAACAGCCACTGCTGATCCTGTATACCTCCGGCACTACCGGCCGTCCCAAAGGTGTGCTGCAAAGCCAGCGCATGATTACCTGGAATGCAATCAACACGGCGGTGACCTGGGATTTGTCCGGCACCGACTGCGCTCTGGTGCATACGCCGTTTTTCCATACCGGCGGCCTGCATGTGCTGACCACGCCGTTGCTGCAGCGCGGTGGCCGGCTGGTGCTGTTGCCGCTGTTCGAGCCGCAGACTGCGTTGCAGCTGGTCGAGCAGGAGCGCGTGACAATCCTGTTTGCGGTGCCGACGATGTTCCAGATGATGCTGGCCTGCGAGGCATTTGCCAGGTGCGACCTGAGCGCGTTGCGCTTCTGCATCAGCGGTGGCGCTCCATGTCCGACTGCGCTGATCGAGGCGTACCAGGCTCGTGGGCTGGTATTCAAGCAGGGCTATGGCCTGACCGAAGCCGGCCCGAACTGCTTCACCCTGCACCAGCGCGATGCGGTGCCGCGCATTGGCTCGGTCGGCAGACCGAATTTTTACACCGAAGCACGAGTCGTCAATGCCGCTGGCGAGCCGGTTGCAGCGATGCAGGTGGGCGAGCTCTGGCTGGCCGGACCGACGCTGTGCAGCGGCTACTGGCGCAACCCCGACGCCAGTGCGCAACTGTTTGCCGGATGCTGGCTCAGAACGGGCGATCTGGTGCGGATGGATGCGGATGGTTATTGTTTTGTGGTCGATCGCAAGAAGGACATGTACATCAGCGGTGGCGAGAATGTTTATCCGGCCGAAGTCGAGGCGGTGTTGCTGCAGCATCCGGCGGTCGGTGAGGCTGCCGTGATCGGTGTTCCACACGCAAAATGGGGCGAGGTGGGCGAGGCGCACGTGGTGTTGCGCGATGGCTGTGTCTGCAGCGGCGAACAGTTGCTGGCATTTGCCGGCGAGCGCCTGGCGCGTTACAAACTGCCGCAGCACATCGTATTCAGCCAGCAGGGGCTGCCACGCACCCCTACCGGCAAAATCCGCAAGAATCTGTTACGAGGCTGACATGCCGCTGATCGATGTCAACGATACTGCGCTGTATTACGAACTGACCGGCAACGGCAGCGAAACCGTGGTGCTGCTCAACGGTATCTCCATGAGCACCGCCGCGTGGGCGTTGCAGGAACCAGAGCTGGCCGCACGTTACCGGGTGCTGCGCTACGATCTGCGTGGCCAGTTGCAGTCCGGCAAGCCGGAGGCGCCGAGCTATCCGATGCCGCAGCATGCAGCCGACCTCGCGGCATTGCTGGATCGGCTGGGGATCGCGCGGGCGCATCTGGTCGGTTTATCCTACGGTGGCGCGGTGGCGCAGCATTTCGCTCTGGATTATCCGCAACGGCTGGGCAAGCTGGTGCTGGCGGCAACGCTGGCGTGGTCCGATCCAGTCAACGACGCAATTGCCGACAGCTGGGAAGCCGCGGCGCACAGCGTCGATCCTGCCTTACACTTCGACATCGGCTTGCCGCTGACATTCGGTGCCAATTACCTGCAACAGCAGGCGGAGAGAATTTCCCTGTTGCGCGAATTTGCCAGCCGCCAGCCGTGGCAACCGCTGGCACGGCTGGTGAGCGGTATGCGTGCGCACGACGTGCGCGCGCGACTGGCGGCGGTACGTGCACCGACGCTGGTGCTGGTGGGAGAGGACGACCGCTTCACTCCGTTGTATCATGCGCGCCTGCTGGCCAGTCTGATTCCCGCTGCGCGGCTGACGGTGGTGCCCGGCTCCGGTCATGCGTTGCCGCTGGAGCTGCCGCAGCAGTTCAACCAGTTACTGCTTGATTTCTTGGCTGGCAAGGCCTAGCTTCAGATTTGGATTTTTCAGGGTAGCGTTCATGACTGTCGACAACGAGATTTCTTCCCCGTTACCACGCATTCTGGTCGCAGACGACTCGCGCATTGTCCGCGCCACCATCAAAAAGCATCTGACTGGCGTATTCGAAATCATTGAAGCCTGCGATGGCGAAGAAGCCTGGACGATGCTGCAGGGCGAGCCGGACGTCAAGGTGCTGATCAGCGATCTCGGCATGCCGAATCTCGACGGCTTTGGCCTGCTGCAACGTGTGCGTAGTTGCGATAACGCGCAGATCCGCAAGCTGCCGTTCATTGTCATTTCCGGTGAGGAAGAGGAAGAAATCAAGCTCAAGGCGGTCGAGCTTGGTGCCAGCGATTTCATTACCAAATCCACCGACCGTACCGAGCTGATTGCGCGCGTATCGGCCAATGCGTTGCGTGCCGAAACCGAGCAGCAACTGAGCGAAAGCCGCCAGGAGCTGGATCAGAAAGCCACCGAAGATCCGCTTACCGGCCTTGGCACGCGCCATCTGCTGCAATTCGAAGGCCGGCAGTCGCTTGCCTACGCTACCCGCCACAATCAGCGCACCATCGTGCTGCTGCTGCAACTGGACCGGTTTGCCGATGTCGCCGGCCAGTTCGGTCAGCCGGTGGCTGACCAGATTCTCAAGGCGCTGGCGAAAATGCTGGCGTCGAAAGTCCGTTCGGAAGACACCATTGCCCGGGTTGACGACTATCGCTTCGGCGTATTGAGTTCCAGCAACTCGGCCGGTGAAGAACTGGTGCTGGCAGAGCGCCTGCGGACCGCGCTGGAGCACGCCAAGATCAATTTCAAGGGCAATGTGCTGCGTTTTACCGGCAGTATCGGTGTCGTCAATTGCGAGCAGGGCATGGAGATCGATGCCGCGCTGGAGGTTGCCGAGCGTCGCCTGGACATCGCATTGGCCAGTGGTGGCAACCGTGTTGTGGCGCAGGATGTGCCACCGGCACAGCAGACGCCGCCAAGCTTGCTGGATGCGCTGGAATTGCTGCAGCAGGGCCGGGCGCAGGACGTGCAGCCGTATCTGCAGCCGTTGCTGGTGCAGTTGCTGCCGCTGCTGGAACTGGGCAATCAGCAATTGCTGCTTGGCCTGCCGCTCGACCGGCTGAAGGAAAAGCTCTACGTGCGCTGATCGCTGCCATGCTGGCGGATACAACAAAGGGCGCCACGGCGCCCTTTGCGTTTGGCCGGCATCCTTCGCTCAGGTATGCAGCTCGCCGCGTTTTACCCGTAGCCAGTGGATCAGGGTGATGCCGAGCATCACCAGCCCCAGCATCGCACCGAAGCCGGCGACAATCGCGTACATCGGCGGCATGCCGCCAGTCTTGCTGAAATAGTCGATCACTACCGGCGCAGCATCGGCGGACACCGGCGAGCTGAAGTATTTGACCAGCAGCGCATGCGCGCCGACCATTACCAGAATCCCCAGGTTTTCGTTGAAATTCTGCACCGCGATCGAATGCCCGGCCCCCATCAGCAGGTGGCCGCGGTGCTGCAGCATCGCATTCAGCGGCACCACGAAGAAACCGCCCAGTGCACCGACCAGGAACATCAGCACGCTCGCCAGATAGACGTTGTGCACGAACAGCATCGAGACCACCAGACCGCCCATCAGAATGCCGGCCGGCAATACCTTGAATGCCTGGCGCAACTGCACGTATTTGCCGGCAATCACTGCACCGAACGCGGTGCCGAATGCAACAATCGCTATCAGTCGCGTGGCCTGCTCCAGATTGAAGCTGAGCCAAATGATCGCCCAGTCCAGCACGATCAGCCGCATGGTGGCGCCCGAGCCCCAGAACAAAGTGGTCACACCAAGCGACAGCTGCCCCTGCGGATCGCGCCACAGCAGCTTTACGCAGTGCCAGAAATCGTGCAGCAGATAGAGGGGGTTGCGGTGCGGCACTTTGTGATCGATGTTGAGCCTGGGAATGTACAGGTTGATTGCCGCCGCACCCAGATACAGCACTGTGGTGGCGACAATGCCAAACAGCGGCCCGGCCAGCGGGCTGCCGGCAGCCTGCAGCAGATGTTCCAGATTCGGCCCGACCAGCACGCCGCCAAGTACGGTGCCGAGAATGATGGCGCTGACGGTCGAGCCCTCAAGCCAGCCATTCGCCACCACCAGTTTGTCGTGCGGCAGGTACTCGGTGATGATGCCGTACTTGGCCGGTGAATAGGCTGCGGCGCCAAAGCCGACGATGCCATAGGCCAGTAGCGGATTGACACCGCACAGCATGGCGATGCAGCCGACGAACTTGATGCTGTTGCAGATGAACATCACCCGGCCTTTCGGCATCGCATCGGCAAACGCACCGACAAATGGCGACAGTACTACGTAGGAGATGGTGAAGTAATGCAGCAGCAGCGAGATTTCGACATGCGATGCATGCTGCGATTTCAGCAGGGCGATCGCTGCGATGAATAGGGCGTTATCAGCCAGCGCAGACAAGAACTGCGCGCCGAGAATGATGAAGAATCCGCGATCCATGGGTATTGCCAGTGCCGGAGTGGCGCCGCTTCTGCCGTATCCGGCGCGACTGTCTCCGCTGGCTTGTTGGCCTGTTTTTGAGACAGGCGTTTATACCACGAAATGATGTCGCAGCCATACGCGTGTCTGCGAATGTTTGATCTGGAAAAGTATTTTGCTGCCAGCGGCTTTCCGGTGCCTGCCCAAAGCCGGCCGTATGCCCGAGTCGTTGAGGCGATGGGCGGCCGCGTGCCGTTGCTGTGCAGCGACAAAAAACGGCGCCTGCAGTGCATGGCGCCGTGTCGGGTGAGCGCTGCTGCTTACCAGCTCGATTCGCGCTCCGGTGTGGCGGTGATCTTGTGGATCGACAGGTCGGCACCTTCATATTCTTCCTCCTGATCGAGGCGGATGCCGACGGTTTTCTTCAGCAGTCCGTACACAGCAAAACCGCCTGTCAAGGCCACGGCGATGCCCATGCCGGTGCCGATCAGTTGCGCCGCAAGGCTGACGCCGCCGATGCCGCCGAGTTGTTTCAGGCCGAAGATGCCGGCCGCAATGCCGCCCCAGGCGCCGCACAGACCATGCAACGGCCATACGCCGAGCACGTCGTCGATTTTCCATTTGTTCTGGGTGATGGTGAACATCCAGACGAACAAGGCGCCAGCAATGCCGCCGACGATCAGTGCACCGATCGGGTGCATCAGGTCGGAGCCGGCGCACACCGCTACCAGTCCGGCCAGCGGGCCGTTATGAATGAAGCCGGGATCGTTCTTGCCGATCCAGGTGGCAACCAGCGTGCCGCCAACCATAGCCATCAGCGAGTTGATCGCTACCAGCCCGGAGATACTGTCGAGCTTCTGTGCACTCATCACATTGAAGCCAAACCAGCCGACGATCAGAATCCAGGCGCCCAGTGCCAGGAACGGAATCGATGACGGCGGGTGTGCGGCCACCATGCCATCCTTGGTGTAGCGACCGCGTCGTGCGCCGAGCAGCAATACTGCGGCGAGGCCGATCCAGCCGCCTACCGCATGTACTACCACGGAGCCGGCAAAATCATGGAATTCGGCGCCGAACGTGGCCTTCAGCCAGTCCTGAATGCCATAGTGGTGGTTCCAGGCAATACCTTCAAAAAACGGATAGACGAAGCCCACCAACAGGAAGGTGGCGATCGATTGCGGATGGAACTTGGCCCGTTCGGCAATGCCGCCGGAAATGATCGCCGGGATTGCAGCGGCGAAAGTCAGCAGGAAGAAGAATTTGACCAGCTCGTAGCCGCTTTTCTGTGCCAGCGTTTCAGCACCGGCAAAGAAATTCACGCCATAGGCGATGCTGTAGCCGATGAAGAAATACGCAACGCCGGATACGGCGAAGTCGGTAAGAATCTTGACCAGGGCATTGACCTGATTTTTCTTGCGCACGGTGCCCAGCTCAAGAAAAGCGAAGCCGGCGTGCATCGCCAGAATGAATATTGCACCAAGAAGGATAAACAGTACATCAGCACTGGTTTGCAGCTTTTCCATAAAAACCCCACATGAATCCGAGTGTTGCGTATAAAGCAAGTATCGGGCCAGATTTGTAATGCACTGATCTGGAACGGATGTGTGTGTTTTTGGTGCGCCGTACAAGTGGTTTATTGCACGAATATGGTGCCTGATATGGTGCGTTTGCACGCCTGTGGTGCAAAAAACAAGACCGCCGCCCGTTACCGGTGCGGCGGTCTTGTCTGGTCGGGCAGATGTGGCTTACTTGCCTTCGGCTTCGTAACGCTTCACGCCGTCGATGATTTCCTGTTTTGCGGCTTCCTTGTCGGCCCAGCCCTGGATCTTGACCCACTTGCCTTTTTCCAGATCCTTGTAATGCTCGAAGAAATGTTCGATCTGGTTCAGCAGCAGTTCCGGCAGGTCGGCGGTCGACTGGATCTGTTTGTACATCGGGCACAGTTTTTCTACCGGCACGGCAATCAGTTTCGCATCCACACCCGATTCGTCTTCCATGCGCAGCATGCCGAGCATGCGGCAGCGTACTACCACGCCAACCTGCAGCGGGAACGGGGTCACCACCAGCACGTCTACCGGATCGCCGTCTTCCGACAGGGTGTTCGGCACATAACCGTAGTTGCACGGGTAAAACATCGCGGTGCCCATGAAGCGGTCGACGAACATTGCGCCGGTTTCCTTGTCCAGTTCGTATTTGATCGGCGAACTGTTGGCCGGGATTTCGATGATGACATTTACGTCGTTCGGCACGTCTTTGCCGGCAGGCACGCGATCGAGGATCATGGGTTGCTCCGTGTAAAAAGGTGATTAATCAAAGCGCGGCATTATACAGCGATCTGTTTCGCCGCTGTTGACGGGTTTTCCCGCAAGCGCCGCGAAGCGGTAAAATGGTGCGTTGCCTACCTGTATTGCCGCATGTCCGAAATCCGCAATCCGCAGCTGCTCAAGCTGGCCGACACCTGCGTCGCCTGTGGCTTGTGTGTGCCGCAATGTCCTACCTACAAGATGCTGCAGACCGAGGCCGATTCGCCGCGCGGCCGCATTGCGCTGATGCGTGGCGTGCTGGAGCAGAAGCTGCAGCCGACCGCGCGCTTTGCCGAACACCTGGATCTGTGCCTGACCTGCCGCAGCTGCGAAAAGGCCTGCCCGAATCAGGTGCCGTATGGCAGGCTGGTCGACGGCATGCGTGCCGAGTTGCTCAAACTGAATCCGCAGCGGCTGCCACGCTGGCAGCAGGCTGGCCTGCGTTTGCTGGCACGCCGTCCCGGCGCATGGCGGGCGCTGTTGTCGCCACTGCGTTGGCCGGGTGGAGTCGGGCTGGCCAGCCGCCTGCTGCGCCGACCGCAATTGGCCCCCAGCCTGCGCGAAATGGCCGGACGGGCGCAGTCGGGGCATTGGCAGGCGAGCTATCCGGCACACGGGGCGCAACTGGGGGAGGTGCAGCTGTTCCTCGGCTGCGTGGCGCGCACGCTGGACGTCGCGGCGATCGATGCGGCCATCCGCCTGCTTACCCGACTCGGATTTGCGGTGCAGGTGCCGGCCGGGCAGCAGTGTTGTGGCGCGCTGTTGCGCCATGCCGGGGCCGCTGCTGCCGCGGACGAGTTGCTGCGCGGCAATCTGCGCGCGTTTGGCGGCAATGCGCCGATATTGGTATTGGCGTCCGGTTGCGGTGCCGATCTGCGCGATGCCGAATTCGGTGCGCGTGTGATCGACGTTGGCGAATTTCTCGAACGTCACGGTGACTGGTCGCGCATCGTACTGCAACCGTTGCCATTGCGTATCGGTGTGCACGACCCATGCTCGCTGCGCAATGTGCTGCGCAGTGAGCAGGCCTATTACCGGCTCTTGCAACGCATTCCACAGGCCGAGGTGCTGCCGCTGCCGGGCAACCAGCAATGTTGCGGTGCGGCGGGGGCTTACCATTTGCAGCAGCCGCAAGTCGCCGGCCAGTTGCGCGATGCTAAAATCGATGCCATGCGCGCCTTGCAGCCGCAACGGTTGGCAAGTGCCAATTTCGGCTGCGGGATGTGGCTCAATGCCGCCTTGCCAGCCAATCTGCGTTTCGAGCACCCGTTGGTGCTGCTGGCGCAACAACTCAAAGAGAATGTGTGATGCTGAAACTCGACCAACTGATCGTTCAATTCGACAAGGGGCTGCGCACTTTGTTGGCACCAGCGCGGACGCTGCGCGACTACCCGGACGAAAGCCTGCCGGAACACGAAATGAGCCATGAGGAAAAGCGTCATGCCGCGGCGCTGATGCGCATCAATCATGTTGGCGAAATCTGTGCCCAGGCACTGTACCAGGGGCAGGCGCTGACGGCACGCAACCCGGCCACCCGTGAGGCGCTGCAGCAGGCTGCATGGGAAGAAACCGAGCATCTGGCGTGGACCGAGCGCCGGATTCAGGAGCTGGGCGGGCGCAAGAGCCTGCTCAACCCGCTGTGGTATTCCGGCTCGCTGGCGATGGGGGTGGCGGCGGGGCTGGTTGGCGACAAATGGAATCTGGGTTTTCTCGAAGAAACCGAGAAGCAGGTGTGCCAACATCTGGACGAGCATCTGGGCAAGCTGCCGCCACAGGACGGCAAGAGCCGCGCAATACTGGCGCAGATGCGCGTTGACGAGGCGCAGCACGCCGACACGGCGCATCGGCACGGTGCCGCCAGCCTGCCGCTACCGTTGCGGCTGGCGATGAAGCTGAGTTCGAAAGTGATGACCGGTACCGCCTACTGGGTGTGACGGTCGCAGTGCCGGTAATCAAAACGCCCCGCACGAAGCGGGGCGTTTTTGTCTGCGACCGACAGTGGTCAGCGCAGCACGAATCCGAGTACCTGATCCAGTGTCTGCCCCTCGCACAGCTTGCTGTTGGCGAGGAAATACGCCTTGCTGTCGCGGTCGATGCAGCGGTACAGCGGCAGTGCGCCGGGCAGTGGCGCATTGTAGATCCAGTCGGAGATGCCGTTGTAGGTCGCGCCTTCGCACTCGACGCTGTTGCTGACGAAATTGTTGTCGCCCCTGCGGCATTCGTACAAGGGCCTTGCCCCGGGGCTGCGCGGCAACGCCAGCGCCCATGAGCTTTGTGCGCTGTAGCCGGGCGGCAGTGCCGCGGAAGTCACCCACCAGGCATTGCCGTTGCGTCCCTGGCTCAAGCGCGGGCCACTGAAGCCACCCTCGGTAAACGGGTGAAAGCGTTTGCCGTTGAGCTTGCCGCTATCGTCTACTTCCTCGATTTTCCAGCGCTGCGGATCGCGTCCATTGCATGGCCACAACTGCATCGGTGCACCCGGCTCGCGGCTGCCGTTGGCGGCATCCAGACACAGGCCGCCCGGTGCGTTGGCGATTTCCCAGTGGCCGGTAATGGTCGGACGCAGGCTCCATTTCTGGCTGTTGCCGTTATGGCAGGTATTTTGCTGAATCTGGGTGCGTGCAACCTTGGC